>DASQVL010000458.1:0-3267 GCA_035640795.1 Crenalkalicoccus sp.
TTCCAGGTTGCACCGATGCTCGTGCAGCTCCGCCTCCACCTGCAGCGTCGCATGCCCGATCGCGAAGCGCTCCCGCAACTCCCGCCGCACGCCGTCCAGGAAGCGATCGTCCAGCCCCGCCCCCGGCCGCACCAGATGCGCGGTCAGCGCCGTCTCCGTGGTCCCCAGCGCCCAGACATGCAGGTGGTGCACCGCAACCACGCCCGGCTGCCGCTTCAGGCAGTCGGCGACGGCGCCGATGTCGATGCCCTCCGGTACCGCATCCAGCGCCAGGTTCATGGATTCCCACAGCAGCCCCCAGCCGCTCGCCAGGATCACCGCCGCGATGCCGAGGCCGATCAGCGGATCGAGCCACAACCAGCCGGTCCAGCGCATGACCAGTGCCCCCGCCAGCACGCCGGCGGAGATGCCGGCATCGGCCGCCATGTGCAGGAAGGCGCCGCGCCGGTTCAGGTCGGCGTGGCGGCCGCGGGCGAAGAGCAGGGCGGTCGCCAGGTTCACCACGATGCCGGCGGCCGCGACCCAGAGCACCCAGTCGGTCGCCACGGGCTCCGGCGCGAAGAGGCGGCGCACGCTCTCCACGCCGATGGCGCCGACCGCAACCAGCAACAGTACCGCATTGGCGAGCGAGGCGAGGATGGTGGCGCGGCGCAGCCCGTAGGTATGGCGCATGCTCGGCGCCCGGCGGGCGAGGCGCGCGGCAAGCCAGGCGGCGCCGAGGCCGAGCACGTCCGAGAGGTTGTGCCCCGCATCGGCGAGCAGGGCGAGCGAGCCGGCGAGCAGCCCGGCCACGGCCTCGAGCGCCACGAAGCCGAGGTTCAGCGCGACGGCCGGGGCGAAGCCGTGCTCCCCCGGCAGGCCGTGCGGCTGGCCAGCCGGCCCGTGGTCATGCGGATGCGGCGGCACCTGGTCCATGCGTCCCAGCATCCGCCAGAAGCCCGGAAATGCGAAGGCCCCGGCGGTCGCCCGCCGGGGCCCTGGCTTGTGGCGCGGCGCCCGGGCTCAGTCGTTGCCCTGGCGCACGCCCATGAACTGCAGCATGAACTGGAAGAGGTTGATGAAGTTCAGGTAGAGGCCGAGCGCGTCCATCACGCTCCGCTTGCCCGCCTCCTCCGTGCCCTCGGCATAGGCGTATTCCAGGTAGTCGGCCTTGATCCGCTGGGTGTCATAGGCGGTCAGGCCCAGGAACACGATGACGCCGATGACGCTGATCGCGAATTGCAGCGCCGAGCTGGCCAGGAACATGTTGACCAAGCCGGCGATGATGATGCCGATCAGGCCCATCACCAGGAAGCTGCCCATGCGCGTCAGGTCGGTGCCGGTGGTGTAGCCGTACAGGCTGACGGCCGCGTACATGCCGGCGGTCGCGAAGAAGGTGGTCGCGATGGAGACGCCGGTGTAGCGGAAGGCGAGGTTGCTCAGGCTGGCGCCCATGCAGGCGCAGAACAGCCAGAACAGCGCCTGGGCCGTGCTCTTGGACAGGCGCTGATAGCCGAAGCTCAGCACCAGCACGAAGGCGAGCGGGGATAGCGCCGCGACCCAGAACAGAAGGGTCGGCTGCATCACCACGCGGCCATAGGGCGTGACGGCGGCGCTGTAGAACAGCGCCTGCAGCGACGGCACGGTGACGACGAGCATCGCCACGATGCCGGTCAGCAGCAGCCCCGAGGCCATCCAGTTGTAGACCCGGAGCATGTACGCCCGGAGCCCGGCATCGACGGCGGCCGCGTCGGCGGTCGCCGCACGACCCCAGCCTGGCGCACCCGTCGTGTATCGATAGTCGGGACGAAGGGCCATAGGTATCCTGAACCTCCCAGTGGGGGGTATCCCCGCGCGCTTTATATGGAGGAGCTGTAATCCGGTTCAATGGGGAACCGCCCCGGTCCGGACCGCTGCTTCGCCGGGGCGCGGGCCGCCGGCGGCGCGGATAAGATAGGGCGGCCAGCGGCGTTCCGCATCTTACGGATTGGCGCGCGGAGTCTTACGCGGGTGTGGGCCGGGCGCGCGCGGCCGGGAGTCTTCCAGGCGGACCGGGCAAGCGCCGCGGAGAAAAGGATGGTGGGGGGTCTTGGGGGGAGGAAGTTCCCTTCCTCCCCCCCAAGGGCAACCTACTCATTCCGCAGCAGCGGCCCCGGCCGCACCCGCAGCGCCAGTGCCGTCCCCAACCGCCCCGCCAGCAGCGTCAGCACGGCGCAGCCCACCACCGTCGCCGCCAGCGTCCAGGGCAGCAGCACCCACTCCGCCCGCATCACGTAGTGCACCACCGCCCAGGAGGCCGCCGCGGCCGCCGCCGCCGCCAGCAGCCCCGCGACCAGCCCGAGCAGGCCGAACTCCACCAGCCAGGCGGCGCCGATCTGCCCCCGCGTGGCGCCCACCACCTTCAGCACCACCGCATCCCGCACCCGCTGCCGCTGCCCCGCCGCGACCGCGCCGGCCAGCACCAGCAGCCCCGCGAGCACGGTCACCCCTCCGGTCGCCGAGATCGCGGCCGCCAGCCGCCCGAGCAGTGCCGCCACCGCCTCCAACGCATCCCGCACCCGGATGCCGGAGACGTTGGGGAAGGCGTCCGTCACCGCCCGCAGCACCGCTGCATCCTGTGCCGGGTCGCCGCGCAGCGTGGCGATCTCCGTATGCGGTGCCGCCTCCAGCAGGCCGGGGGAGGCGACCAGGGTGAAGTTGATGCCCAGGCCGCGCCAGTCCACCTGGCGCAGGCTGGCGATGGTCAGCGTGATGTCCCGCCCCAGGATGTTCAGCGTGACGGTATCGCCCACCCCCACCCCCCAGCCGGCGGCGAGCCCGGCATCGGGAGAGAGGAGGGGCGGGCCCCGGTAGTCCTGCGGCCACCATTGCCCGCGCACCACGCGCGATCCCTCCGGCACCGTGGCCGACCAGGTCAGGCCGCGGTCGCCGCGCACCGACCAGGCGGCGTCGGGCGGGATCGGCGCGCGCGCCACCGGCACGCCGTTCAGCGCGACCACGCGGGCGCGCAGGTTGGGAACGCGATGCACCTCCTCCACCCCGGGCAGGGTGCGCGCCAGCGCATCGAAGCGGGCCGCCTGGTCCGACTGGATGTCGATGAAGAAGAAGTTCGGCGCCTGCTCCGCCATCCGCCCGGCGATCTGGGCCCGCAGATTGCCCTGGATCTGCGCGATGGCGGCCAGGGTGGTGAGGCCGATGCCGAGCGCTACCAACAGCACCGGCGTCGGCGCGCCCGGCCGGTGCAGGTTGGCCAGGCCCAGCCGCCATGCCGGCCGCCGCAATCCCCTG
>DASQVL010000459.1:0-8619 GCA_035640795.1 Crenalkalicoccus sp.
GAGATGTGGCAGCAGCGCATGGACGCCGTCGCCGCGGGCGGCATGGCGGCGGTGGCGGACGGGGTGATGGAGCGCTGGGTGTGCGACGCCTCCCTCGCCTCCTCCAAGGGCTTGCGGCGCATGCTGCTCGGCACCGACGCGCAGGGCTACATGGGCTGCGCCGCGGCGCTGCGCGACTGCCGGGCGGACAGCGTCACGGGCCGCATCCGCTGCCCGGCGACGGTGATCGTGGGGGAGCGCGACCCGTCGACGCCGCTTTTGGCCGCGCAGGCGGTGCAGCAGGCGATCCCGGACAGCCGCCTCATCACCATCGCGGAGGCCGCGCACCTGCCGAATTTCGAGCGCGAGCAGCCCTTCACCGCCGCCGTGCTCGCCCACCTGAAGCTGGTCACCGCGCCGGAGGCGGATCCGCTGGAAGCCGGGCTCGCGGTGCGGCGCCGCGTGCTCGGCCATGCGCATGTGGACCGGGCGGAGGCCGCGGTCACGCCGCTCGACCGGCCGTTCCGCGACTTCATCCTGGAAGGCGTGTGGGGCCGCGTCTGGACCAGGCCGGGCCTCGGCTTCCGGGAGCGCAGCCTGCTCTGCCTCGGCATGCTCGCCGCCCTCGGCCATCATGACGAGCTGAGGCTGCATGTCCGCGCCACGCGCAACACCGGCGTGACCGAGGAGGAGATCGCCGAGGTGCTGCTGCAGGTCGCCGCCTATGCCGGCGTGCCGGCCGCCAACAGCGCGCTCCGCATCGCCAAGGAAACGCTGAAGGAGATGGAGGGGGCGTGATGGACCCGATCGCCTATCGCCGGCCGGACCCGGCGACGCAGCCCCCCTACGACGCGCCGGAGTATGGCAGCACGCGGCTGCGCCACCCGACTCAGACGCCGCTGCGCGTCGCCCATACGCTGAGCGAGACGACGGCGCCGCGCATGTCGCCCGCCCACTATCCGTCGCATGCCGACCTCTCCCGCACCGAGGGCGGCGAGGCGGTGGGCGAGCGCATCATCGTCGCCGGCCGCGTGCTGGACGAGGATGGCCGCCCGGTGCGTGGCGCCATGGTCGAGATCTGGCAGGCGAACGCCGCCGGGCGTTACCACCATGCGCGCGACCAGCACGATGCCCCGCTGGACCGCCACTTTTCCGGCCAGGGCCGGGTCTTCGCGGATGCGGAGGGGCGGTACCGCTTCACGACGATCCGCCCCGGCGCCTATCCCTGGCGCAACCACCCGAATGCCTGGCGGCCGAACCACATCCACTTCTCGATCTTCGGCGCCGGCCTGGCGCAGCGGCTGATCACCCAGATGTACTTCCCGGGCGACCCGCTCCTGCCGCTCGACCCGATCTTCATGTGCACGGCGGATGAGGCGGCGCGGCAGCGCTTGGTGGCGCGCTTCGACCTCGAGGTGACGCAGCCCGAACGGGCGCTCGGCTACCGCTTCGACATCGTGCTGCGCGGGCCGGAGGCAACGCCGATGGAGAACCCGGCGTGACCGCGCCCGATGACCGGAGCGCGGCATCGCGCGGAGGTCTGAATCGGGCGCGCGAGCATGTCGCGCCCACGGCCAGCCAGACCGCGGGCCCGTACTGGCACCTGATTGACTTCCCGGACTGGGCCGATCTGCTGCGCGCGGACGGGCCGAATGCCGGCTATGACCGCGGCGAGCGCATCGTGCTGACCGGGCGGGTCACCGATGGCGAGGGCGCGCCCTGCACCGATGCCATGGTGGAGATCTGGCAGGCCGATCCCGAGGGCTCCTACGAGGGCGGCTTCCACGGCTTCGGCCGCTGCGCCACGGATGCGGAGGGGCGCTTCCGCTTCGTCACCGTGAAGCCGGGGCCGGTGCGCGGCATCGGCAACGCGACCCAGGCGCCGCATGTGGTGCTCAGCCTTTTCGCGCGCGGCCTGCTGAAGCAGCTCGTCACGCGGCTCTACTTCGCGGGCGAGAAGCTGAACGGGACGGACCCGGTGCTCGCCGCGGTGCCCGCCGAGCGGCGCGGCACGCTGATCGCGCAGCCAGCGGGTAGCGGGGAATGGCGGCTCGACATCCGCCTGCAGGGGGCGGGCGAGACGGTGTTCCTGGAGGTCTGACGCCATGCCCGTGAACCCCGCCGACGCGCCGGTGCTCGGCGCGCTCTACGGCACGGACGCCATGCGCACCGTGATGGGCGAGCGCGCCTTCCTGCAGCGCATGCTGGATATGGAGGCGGCGCTGGCGCGGGCGCAGGCCGGGCTCGGCATTGTCCCTGCCGAAGCCGCCGCCGCCATCGGCGAGGCGGCGCGCGTCGAGCGGCTGGACCTGCCGGCGCTGGCGGCGGCCACGCGCAACACCGGCTATCCGGTGGTGGGCCTGGTCAGGCAGCTCTCGGCACTGGCCGGCGAGGCGGGGCGCTGGACGCATTGGGGTGCCACCACCCAGGACATCATGGATACCGGGCTGGTGCTGCAGCTGCGCGAGGCGCTGGCGCTGTTCGAGACCGACCTGGCCCGGCTGAACGCGGCGCTTGGCCGGCTTGCCGCCGCGCACCGCGACACGGTGATGGCGGGGCGGACGCATCTGCAGCACGCCCTGCCGGTCACCTTCGGCTACAAGGTCGCGGCCTGGCTCTCGCCGCTGATCACGATGCGGGAGCGGCTGGCGCAGCTTCGCCCGCGGCTGCTGCGCGTGCAGTTCGGCGGGGCGGTCGGCACGCTTGCCTCGCTCGGCGATCAGGGACTTGCGGTACAGCAGGCGCTGGCGAGGGAGCTCGACCTGGCCGTGCCGGACATGCCGTGGCACGTGGCGCGCGATGGGGTGGCGGAGCTCGCCTGCTGGCTCGGCCTGCTCTGCGGCGCGCTCTCCAAGATCGCCACGGACGTGATGCTGCTGATGCAGACCGAGGTCGCGGAAGTGGCAGAGCCGCACCAGGCGGGGCGCGGCGGCTCCTCCACCATGCCGCAGAAGCGCAACCCGATCGCCTGCGAGTACGTGCTCGCGCAGTCGCGCGGCGTGCATGCGCTGGTGCCGCAGATGCTCGCCGCCATGGCGCAGGACCAGGAGCGCGGGACGGGGCCGTGGCAGGCGGAGCCTCTCGCCCTGCCGCAGGCGGTGCTGCTGGCGCATGGCGCGCTGGCGCAGGCGCTGGTGATCGGGGAGGGGCTGGTGGTGGACGCCGCGCGCATGCGGCGGAACCTGGACAGCACCGGCGGGCTGATCGTGGCGGAGGCGGTCATGATGGGCCTGGCGCCGGCGCTCGGCCGCGGCACGGCGCATGAGGTGGTGCACCATGCCTGCGACGTCGCACTGGCGGAGGGCGTGACGCTGGCCGAGGCGCTGCTGCGCGACCCGCAGGTGGCGGCGAAGCTGCCGCGCGAAGAGGTGGAGCGGCTGACGGACCCTTCGCAGTATCTGGGCAGTGCGGGGGCGTTCGTGGACCGGGTGCTGGCGCGATTGCAGGGGCCCGGCTGAGTCGAGCGTCGGGCCGTGCTCGTTGGCGCGAAGCGCTGCTGCTGCGCAGCGGAAAAGGGATCAGAAAAAGGATGATGGGGGTTTGGGGGAGGAAGTTCCCTTCCTCCCCCAAGGGCAACCCACGCCTACGCCGCCAGATGCCGGAACATATGCCGCCGCGCCTCGTCGTCCATCTCCGTCTTGAACGCATGCTTGTCCTTCAGCGCGTTCGCCCGCTGCGCCGCCGGACGCGCGTTGATCGCCTCGAAGTGCCGCTTCACGTTCGGCACCGCGTCCCAGCCCTCGGGCCCCAGCACAAAGGCCGCCGCGCGTTCCCATCCCCAGGCCGCCATGTCCACGATCGAGTAGCTGTCGCCCACGATCCACTCCCGCCCGGCCAGCCGCTCGTTCAGGATGCCCCAATGGCGCTTCGCCTCGAAGTCGTAGCGCCTCATGGCGTAGGCGATCTTCTCCGGCGCGTGGTTGTGGAAGTGCACGGACTGCCCGGAATAGGGCCCGATGCCGGAGGCGATGAAGAACAGCCAGGACAGCGTCTCGTGCCGCAGCTCGGCCGGCGGCAGGAATTTGCCGGTCTTCTCGGCCAGGTAGAGCAGGATCGCGTTGCTGTCGAACACCGGCTTGCCGTCATCCTCGATGGCCGGCGTCTTGGCGTTCGGGTTGATCTTCAGGAATTCGGGCGTGAACTGCTCGCCCTTGCGCGTGTCCACCGGCGCCGCCTCATAGGGCAGGCCGGCTTCCTCCAGGAACAGCGCGACCTTCATCGGGTTCGGTGCGGTGTGATAGTAGAATTTCAGCATCAGGGTCTCTCCTCCTGTGGCGCCATTGGGCGCCGCCCGGCGCTTCGGCGCAAGCGACGGAGTGGTTGCAGCGCGCCGCGCTACTCGCCGGCGACTGCGGGCCGCGGCGCTGGCGTGGCATCGGCTGCCAGCGCGCCGTCGATCTCCTCGATGGACCGGCCCTTCGTCTCGATGCCGAGCACGAGATAGACGATGCCCGCCATGGCGAACCAGGCGGCGAGGTAGAGGAAGGCCGGCACGATCGCGGGAAGGGACACGTCCGGCTTCACGACGTTCGAGCTGCCGACGACCAGAGCGAGGCCGAGCGGCCCGATCACCTTGCCGATGCCGCCGAAGCCGTAGGCCGAGCCCATGCCGCTGGTGCGCAGATGCGCGGGCCAGACCTCCGCCGCATAGGGCCCGACCACCGCGAAGCCGCCATCGGCGAAGAAGAATGCGACGACCAGCAGCACCCAGAGCGCCGAGAGCCCGAGGATCGTCTGGTCGTAGTAGATGCCGGCCAGCGCGATGAAGAGCGCGGCGCCGAGGCCGAGCAGCCCGCCCGAGAGCCGCCGCCCGATCCCCTCCGACAGCAGCGAGAAGGCGATGCGCCCGACGATGCCGCCGAGCGTCAGGCCGATCATCAGCCGCGACGCCTCGGGCGGCGTCACCTTCAGCACGAGCACGAAGAGCGTCGGCGCCCACAGCGTCACGCCGTAGACGCCGGTCTGCGCGCCGAGATTGCCGAGCCAGGAGACGAGCAGGCTGCGCGGGTGGCGGAACAGTTCGGTCCAGCGCGTCGCGGTCTCCGCGTACTCGCCGAGGCGGGGCAGGGGCAGGCTCTCCGGCGGCACCTCCAGCGCCCAGGCGAGGGAGCGGCGCGCTTCCTCGGGTCGCCCCTGACGCGCCAGCCAGCGCGGCGATTCCGGGACCCACAGGCGCACCAGCAGCACCAGGAAGGCTGGCAGCACCCCGGCCGCGAACAGCCCGCGCCAGCCCACCACCGGCGCCAGGTAGGCCCCGAAGACCGAGCCGATGAGGACGCCGAGCGGGATGAACACGGTGACCAGGCCGCCCACGAAGCCGCGGCGGCGGGAGGGCACGAATTCCTGCACCAGCGGCAGGTCCACGCAGTAGAGCCCGCCCACGCCGAAGCCGACGATGAAGCGGAAGGCGGTGAGGAAGATCCAGCCGTGATCGGGCGTGAAGGCCAGCGCGCCGGTCGCCAGCGAGAAGTTCAGGATGGTGAGGTTGAACACCGGCCGCCGGCCGATGCGGTCCGCCATCCAGCCCCAGAAGAACGCCCCGGCGATCGCCCCGATGCCGGAGGAGAGCAGGATGACCGCCGACTGCCCGAAGGTGAGTCCCCAGGGCCCGACCACGAAGGCGAGCACGAAGCCGATCAGGAAATAATCGAAGAACTCCAGCATGTCGCCGAGCACCGCGGCGGCAATGATCTTCCGCTGGTTGCCGGTCAGCCTGGTGCGGCGGTCCAGTTCCTCGAACATGCGCTTCCCCCTGAGCCTTTGCCCCCGAGCCATGACCGAGCGCGGCCCGGGCGGCCCCGGCAGGATCGCGCGGCCGTTCACCGGCCGTCGCGCGGGAAGGCTCCCGCGCCCGCCCCGGACTGTCAACCGCGGCGGGGAGCTGGAAGCAGGGAGCTAAACCGATACCGGGCTGACCGCAGTCAGCCCGATATCGATCTGACCTTGCTTGAGCCGGCGATTCATATCGGTGTGCGTTTGTGTTGACACACAAACGCCCTCAATCGCCGGCGCGGCCTGCGGCCGCTTGGCTACGCGGCACTGGCCGCGGCGGCCATTCGGCCGCTCAGCCTGCTTCGCAGGCTGCAAGTCAGGATCTATGCAGGGCGGTATCACACCCTGGCGTGCCCACCTGCGGTGGCACGGCCGGAGCGATGGCAGGCTAGAGGCGGTGGCCCGCGGCCTCGGCCCGCGCGGTCTCGCCCCGGGCGGCGCGCGGCGCCTCCAGCATGTCCCAGATCACCGCGACGGCGTGGGTGGGGGTGAAGGGCTTGGCAAGGAAGCGCGCGCCCTCCACCGCCTTGCCGCTGTCCATCGCCGTGTAGCGGCCGGAGGCATAGATGATGGGCAGGCCCGGCCGCGCCACGCGCACCGCCCGCGCCAGCGCGAAACCATCCGCCGCACCAGGCAGGTTGATGTCCGTCAACATGGCGGAGAGGTCGCGCCGCTGGCAGGCGATCGCCAGCGCCTGCTCGGCATCCGGCGCCTCCAGCACCTGGAACCCGCCATCGCTGAGCGCGTCCACCAGGGTCAACCGCACCAGGAAATCGTCTTCCACCACGAGGAGTACCGGCGGGTCCGTATCCATCTTTCTTGTCCTTGCCCCGGCTTCGAGAAGCGCCGGAAGCGGGCCGCGTTGCCGCTACCAAGGCTGACGATGCTGTGACACGTCGGCACATGGACGACACCATCGCGGCAGCGACATAGGGCAGTGGGCACAGGGCGTGGGCCAGAGGCAGCAAAGAGGCAAGGATGGCGCATTCGCCGGGCAGCGGGACGGGCACGCATATGCAGGTCACGCAGGCCGGCTTCGCCGGGCGCGACGACGTGTTCTTCGCCGCCGTCGAACTGACCCGCATGCCGATGATCGTGACCGACCCGAACCAGCCGGACAACCCGATCGTCTTCGCGAACCAGGCCTTCATGGAAATGACCGGCTACGCGCCGGATGAGGTGATCGGCCGCAACTGCCGCTTCCTGAACGGGCCGGCGACCAGCCAGGAGACGCTGGACGCGGTGCGTGCCGCGATCCGCGACCGCACCAACATCTCGGTCGAGCTGCTGAACTACCGCAAGGACGGCAGCACCTTCTGGAACGCGCTCTTCATCAGCCCGGTCCTGGGCCGGGATGGCGAGCTGCTCTACTTCTTCGGCAGCCAGCTCGACGTGACGCGCAGGCGGGATGCCGAGGCGGCGCTGCGCCAGGCACAGAAGATGGAGGCGGTGGGCCAGCTCACCGGCGGCATCGCGCACGACTTCAACAACCTGCTCACCGTCATCGCCGGCAACCTCGAGATGCTGCTGGGAGCTGCGGACCCGAAACGGCGTCAACGCCTCGGCCAGCGGATCAACGAGGCGGTGGGGCGCGCGCAGCGGCTGACCGGCCAGCTGCTCGCCTTCGCGCGCAAGCAGCAGCTCGATCGCCGCAGCGTGGACCTCAACGCGCTGGTGAGCGGGATGGAGGAGCTGATCCGTGGCACCCTCGGCCAGGCGATCACCCTCGAATTCCGTCTCGACCCCACGCTCCGCCCCTGCCGCGCCGATCCGATGCAGACCGAGGCCGCGCTGGTGAACCTGCTGGTCAATGCGCGGGAGGCGATGCCGACCGGCGGCCGCGTGACCATCTCGACCGCCCGCGTCACGCTGCATTCCGAGGCGCCGGAGGTGGAGGCGGACGGGCTGGTCCCGGGCGAGTACGTCGCGCTGCGGATCGAGGACGAGGGCCGCGGCATGCCGCCCGCGGTGCTCGGCCGGGCGGTCGAGCCCTTCTTCACGACGAAGCAGGATGGCGGCGGCTCCGGCCTCGGCCTCTCGACCGTCTACGGCTTCGCCCGGCAGTCGGGCGGGCATCTCCGCATCTGCTCCGAGGAAGGACAGGGCACCACGGTCCGGCTGCTCTTCCCGGCCGCCGAGCCCGCGGAGACGCAGCCGCAAAGGCTGCACCGCGGCGAGGAGACGGTGCTGCTGGTGGACGACAACCCCGACGTGCGGGAGGTGGCGAGCGAGCTGCTGGCCACGCTCGGCTACCGCGTGCTGACCGCGGCCTCGGGGCGGGAGGCGCTGGCGGTGCTGGAGGCGGAGCCGGGCGTCCGCGTGCTGCTGACCGACCTCGTCATGCCGGGGGGCATGAACGGCATCAGCCTGGCGGAGGAGGCGCGGCGACGCCGGCCCACCCTGCCCGTACTGCTCGCCACCGGCTATGCCGAGGGCCCGGATCGCGGCGAGGCGGGGGACGGGCTGCCGCTGGTCACCAAGCCCTATCGGCGGGCGGAGCTCGCCCAGCGGCTGCGCCAGGTGCTGGACGGCAAGGACCGGTAGGCCTTGCTACCGGTCCGGCGCCTCGGCCAGCTCAAGCAGCAGGGCGCCGTTGCGGCGGGCCCGCGCCGCTTCCAGCGCCGGGCAGTCCGGGCCGGCCAGCACCTCGCTGCCCGGGGCGATCACCTCGAGCTTAGCGCGGACGCGGCAGAGCAGCCGGCGCCCGCCGGCCGGTGCGCCGCCATGCCAGCGCGCCAGCGCCGCCGTCCAGCTGCCGGTCTCCAGGAACCAGCGGCGCAGCAGCCCGCCCGCCCAGTCGGCGGCACGCACGGGGTCGAGCGGCCAGTCGCTGCCGCCTGCATGCACCCGGGCGTTCACCTGCACGCA
>DASQVL010000460.1:0-2442 GCA_035640795.1 Crenalkalicoccus sp.
CTGCTGCGCGGCTTCTCCGCGCCGGTGCGGCTCAAGGGCGTGCCGCGGGACCGGCTGCGCTTCCTCGCGGTGCATGACAGCGACCCCTTCGTGCGCTGGGACAGCGGCCAGCACTACGCGACGGCGCTGATCCTCGACATGGTGGAAGGGCTCAGGCGCGGCGAGGCGCCGGGCTTCGACGACGCGCTGGCCGAGGCGGTGGAGCGCACGCTGGATGGGGCCGATGCCGACCCCGCCTTCGCCGCGGAGGCGCTCGGCCTGCCCGGCGAGGGTGTGCTCGCCGACCAGATGCCGGTCGCCGAGCCCGCGCTGATCCACGCGGTGCGCGAGCATCTTCGCCGCGAGATCGGCCGGCGCTGCGGCCCGGCCCTCCGCCGAACCTATGATGCACTGACCGATGCGGGCCCCTACCGCGTGGACGGCGCCAGCATCGGCCGCCGCAGCCTGCGCAATGCCTGCCTCGGCTATCTGGCCGCGGCCGAGGCGGAGGGCGTTGCGCTCGCCGCCGCCCAGTACCGCGCGGGGGCGAACATGACGGACGTACTCGCCGCGCTCTCCCTGCTTGCGGATACGGACGACCCGGCGCGCGAGGCCGCGCTGGCGGAATTCCATGCGCGCTGGCGCGGCGATGGACTCGTGCTCGACAAGTGGTTCTCGATCCAGGCCATGTCGTCCCGGCCGGACACCATCGCCGCAGTGCGCGCCCTCTACGTCCACCCGGATTTCGATCTGCGCAATCCGAACCGCGCGCGATCGCTGATCGGCGCCTTCGCCAACGGCAACCCGGCGCGCTTCCATGACGAGTCCGGAGCGGGCTACCGCTTCCTGGCGGACGCCGTGCGCGCGCTCGATCCGATCAACGGCGCGACGGCGGCGCGCCTCGTCTCGCCGCTCTGCCAGTGGCGGCGCCAGGCCGAGCCGCGCGCCGCGCTGATGCGCGCTGAGCTCGAGCGCATCCGCGCGCTGCCCGGCCTCAGCCGCGGCACCTTCGAGAAGGTGGCGCGCGCCCTGGACGTCGCGCCTTGAGGCGCGGCGCCCCTCACACCGCGGCGCGAGGATGCGCCACCGGCCGCCGCGCCCTCAGCGCCCCGCCGCTGTGACCCGCCAGACGGCATTGCCCACATCGTCGGCGACCAGCAGCGCACCCTGCCGGTCCAGCGCGACGCCGACCGGCCGCCCACGCGCATTGCCGTCCGCGTCCAGAAATCCGGTCAGCACCTCCTCCGGCGGGCCGGCGGGCCGGCCCTCCCGGAAGGGGACGAAGATGACCTGGTAGCCGCTCGGCGGCCGGCGGTTCCAGGAACCGTGCTGGCCGACGAAGGCACCCTCCCGGAACCGCGGCGGCAGTGAAGCGGCGCCATCGGCGAAGGCGAGGCCGAGTGAGGCGGTGTGCGAACCGAGCGCGTAGTCCGGCACGATCGCCCGCGCCACCAGGTCCGGCCGCTGCGGTGCGACGCGCGCGTCAAGGTGCCGGCCGAAATAGCTGTAGGGCCAGCCATAGAAGCCGCCCTCCTGCAGCGCCGTCATGTAGTCCGGCACCAGGTCGCTGCCGATCTCGTCGCGCTCATTCACCGCGACCCAGAGGGCGCCGGTCGCCGGCTCAAAGGCGAGGCCCACGGGGTTGCGCAGCCCATTGGCAAGGACGCGACCCTGGCCCGTGGCGGTGTCGAATACCCAGACGGCGGCGCGGCCTGTCTCCTCCTCCAGCCCGTTCTCCGCGGCGTTGCTGTTGGAGCCGACGCCGACATAGAGGCGCCGCCCGTCCGGGCTTGCCAGCAGGCTCTTCGTCCAGTGGCGGTTGCGCGGGCCGGCGGGGAGCGGCGCAACCACCTCCGGTCGCGCCGTGATGCGCGTCTCGCCCAGGCGGAAGGGCACGCGGAGCAGCGCGTCCGTATCGGCGATCCAGAGCGTTTCGCCCACCAGCGCCATGCCGAAGGGGGAATGGAGGCCGTCCAGCAGCACGCTGCGCGTCTCGGCACGGCCGTCGCCATCGGCGTCGCGCAGCAGGGTGATACGGTCGGGACTCGGCACGCCGGCGCCGGCGCGGGCCATGATGCGGCGGGTGAACCAGGCGCGGATCCCGCCCTGCGCCGGCCGGGGCGGGGCATTGGTCTCGGCCACCAGCACGTCGCCATTCGGCAGGGGCAGCAGCCAGCGAGGGTGGTCGAGGCCGGTTGCGAAGGCGGTGACGGCGAGGCCGGGGGCGGGCGTGGGCATCTGCCCCGCTGGCCAGCCCCGCGCCGGGGCGATGACGACGGTGGGGAACAAGCTCTGCTGCGGCGGCGGCAGTGCGGGGTCCGGACCGGTGCCGGCCGAGACGGGCAGCGTCGCCCGCTCGCCGCAGCCGGCGAGAGCGAGGAACAGGGTGGCAAGGGCCAGGGCGCGCATGGCTCTGATGTCGCGGCGCCCGGCGCGGCGGCAAGTCCGGGGCTCGGCGGCTTG
>DASQVL010000461.1:0-2208 GCA_035640795.1 Crenalkalicoccus sp.
GGGCAGGGGCGTCTGATCCCGGAGACCCCCGAATGAATTTCAGGGCCGGACGAGGATGGAGCGGAAGCCCTCGGCCGAGGCGGCGGTCCCGGTCAGTCCGTCACCGGGGAAGTCCCGCGCCCACGCCTGCACCTTTGCGCCGCCCGCTGCCGCGCTACCCTTCGCGGCGAAGGTGACGGTCGGCGGCGCACCCTCGCGCTGGCCCCCCAGCTTCGCCGCGGCGAGCGCCGCCTTCGTACGCGCCGAGATCATGGTCCGGCCCCGCGAGGCCAGCACCTCTGCCTGATGCAGCTTGGCCGATAGTGCTTGCCGACAAGCATTCGCCGACGTGTGCCCTGGCCAGCTCCCGGCGAAGCTTCTCGATCTCCAGCATGGGAGCTTTTCTCCTCCGAGGTGAGCCGGGACCCGCTCGGCTCGCCCTGTCCCTGGCTGCCTGCGGCAACACCGCCCAGGACCGCATGCTGTCCGGCGCCGCGATCGGTGCGGTCGGCGGCGCCCTGGTCGGCGGCATCACCACGCCGCAGCCGGTCGGCCCCGGTTTCTACGGAGCCGCCGGCCGCGGATTCGAGCCGCCCGGCCCGCGCTGGTAGGAACGAACCGGAGATCCGACTTTACTTCCGTTCAATCGCACGCCTAATGAGTGGCGGCGGGCCTGTGCAAGAGGTCCCGCCGCCGTTGATTCTGCCAAGGGCCGTCCTTCGGGGCGGCCCTTCCTATGAGCGCCACCAGGCCTTGATCGCTTCCGCAACCGCGGCGAAGCGACCAGGCCCGAGCTTGATGGCGACGATGACAGTCATACCGGTATGCGTTTGAGCTAACGCACAAACGCCCACAGGCGCTGGTGCGGCCTCTGGCCGCTTGGCTGCGCGGCATTTGCCGCAGCGGCCATTCGGCAGCTCAGCCTGCTTCGCAGGCTGCAAGTCGGGTTTTCTGCAGGGCGGCATTCAGTGCGTTCGCGACCTCCTTGCTGACCGGAGCCACATCGCTGCTCCGCCACAATCATGGTTGTCGCAAAGGATGCATTCCATGGTACCAAGTGGGTGCGTCGGACCACCGATTGGACGGGACACCCTATACTCGGGGCTAACCGCGCTCAGACCCCCACGGGTCGAGCTTCGGCCGGCCCGCCCTGCGCGCCGAGCCGCCCGGCCCGCGCTGGTAACTTCGCTGGACATCCAGCAGCGCAAAGGTCCAAATAGGCGCCGGCGGCCCCCTGGCAGGGAGGCCGCCGGCATTCAGAGCTTTCCGGCTCGGGGCCGCCCTTCGGGGCGGCCCTTCCTACGTCAGCAGCGCCACGATGGCCTTGATCGCTGCCGCAATCGCGGCGAGGCGGGCAAGGTCAAGATCCACGGCGAGGTTAAGCCTTATCGTCGAGATACAGTCCTCCATAGAGTGGCGCACCGCGCATCGGTGCTCGACCATCATACAACCGATTCGATGGTGGCTTAGAAATTTCAGTACAGCGCCCAGACATCCCCCGTGCGGCCTCCCGCTCACCGCTCCGCCGGCGCAGGCGCCTTCGTCCAGAGCAGCACCTGCTTCGCCGCCCCGCCGCCCACCTGCGGAACCTCGCGCCCGCGTGCAAGCGCCGCCCCAAGGTCGTTGAGCCGCAGCACCGCCACAGCCTCGGGCGATAGCGACCCCACCGCCGTCTGCACCGGCCACGCCCACCAGGCGGCGCCCGCCACCGCACCGCCGGCCAGGAACGCCCCGACCAGCGCCGCCGCCATCCACCAGCGCCGTAGCCGCGCCAGCTCCCGCGCCGCCGTCTGTGCCAGCACCACCGCCGCCCTCTGCTGCTCCTCGGGCGATAGCGGCTCCCGCGCCCTCTCGGCCGCCACGCGAACCGCCTGCGTGCCCCGCAGGAAGGCCGCCAGCACCGGCCCCAGCGGGTCGCGCGTCAGCCCGGCCCGCGCAACCTCGGCGGCGATCTCCTGTTCGACCGGGTCCGCGGGCACCCCCGCCACCATCAGGCGGGGATCCAGCTCGCCACCGGCTGGAAGGCCTCGCCCATCGCCCGCACCCAGCCGCGCACCCGGGCCGCGTCGAAGGTCTCGAGCTCCCGCCCGGCATCGCCGTGTTGCATGGGTCGACGGCACGGCTGCAGTGAGCCCTACGCGAATCCAGGGTTATGCGAGCGAACGTATTCCGGACGTCCAAGGTCGAGCATGCGGTTCAGCACGTTGGCGGCGATGGCCACCTCGGTCG
>DASQVL010000462.1:0-3158 GCA_035640795.1 Crenalkalicoccus sp.
GCGATCACGACGAGCAGCGAGAGCGCGAGAGTCAGCGCCAGCATGCCGGACATCAGCATCTGGGCGGCCAGGCTCTCCGCGGCGAAGAAGAAGGTGAAGGCGATGGTCAGCACCGCGCCGATGACGAGCGCGCTCCAGACCAGCTCCGGCACGACGCCGGCGGCGAGTCCGAGCCGCTCCCGCCGCGCCTCCGTCAGGGCATCGAGCTGGCCGAGGATGGCCCCGAGGATCACCTCCTCCCGCCCGTTCGCCGGCTGCCAGCCGATCGCGGCCGCGTAGACCGCGCCGAGGCCGGCGAATTTGTAGCCCGCCACCTCGTTGTTGACGGCCAGCCGGTCCAGCCCGACCAGGCGCCGGACCAGCGGCGGCCCGATCAGCGCGAAGGCGACGAGGCCGCCCACCAGGAGGCAGGCCGCGCTCCAGATCGGCATCTCATCGAGATGGTCCGCGACGACGCCCATCCCCACCCGGTCGCTCCCCGATCGCCGGGCGGCCGGCCGCCGCCCCGGATCTCTTCCTGCGCCGTCGCCGGCGCGCCTGCTCAGGCTGCGATACCCCGCTCTGCGGCACTCGGCCAGGGTGGGAGCCTACGTCGGCTCATACCTGGCCCATGACGTCCTTACCTGCGGGCGGCGCCGCTGGGGGGAAGAAGACACCTTCGGCGCAGTGCGCCGAAGCCCCCCGAAACCCCCCATCGCTCGGCATCAGCGGCGGCGCGCAGCGCCGTCCGCTGCATGCTGTTGTTAGACGCCATGCCTACCCGAGCTCTTGGGCGAGCCCGATGAGGATTCCTTCGGGGCCCCGGATGTAGCAGAGCCGGTACGTGTCTTCGTACTGGACCACTTCGCCGACGAGCTCCGCGCCGCGTTTGCCGAGCCGGGCAAGCGTATCGTCGATGTCCTCCACGGTGAACATGACGCGTAGGTAACCGAGAGCGTTCACAGGGGCGTTGCGGTGATCGGCGACCACAGGCGGCGCGAGAAATCGGGACAGCTCGAGTCGGCTGTGCCCATCCGGCGTACGCATCATGGCAATCTCGACGCGCATTTCCCGCAGCCCAGTGACGCCATCGGCCCAGTCCCCTCCGATCGGGGCGCGCCCCTCGAGTTCGAGGCCTAGCTCGGAGAAGAACTCAATGGCGGCCTCGATGTCCTCAACCACGATGCCGACGTTGTCCATACGCTTGACCGTCATGATGTCTCCTTGGCGTCTAATACGCCCGGCCTGATGCGTTGACTCACTTGCGATGGGCGGGCGGGGCTGTGCTGTGATTCGGTGATCTCTGTCCTGAAGGGCGGAGGGAGCGATGCCGGCTGCGGTTCGGATCACGCGGACTGACCTGGACGCGGCGGGGCTGCGGGCTGCGGCGCGGCGTGCGGGCGATGTCGCTGCGGCGCGACGGATGCTGGCATTGGCGCTGGTGCTGGAGGGGCGGTCACGGGCGGATGCGGCGCGGGCGGCGGGGATGGATCGGCAGACGCTGCGCGACTGGGTGATCCGCTACAACGCCGAGGGTTTGTCTGGCCTGCGGGACCGGCACGGTGGTGGGCCGCAGCGCCGGCTCTCGCCGGAGCAGGAGGCGGAACTGGCCGAGTGGGTGCGGCGCGGCCCGGACCTTGCCGAGCACGGCGTGGTGCGTTGGCGCCGGGCCGACCTTGCGCGGGCGATCGCGGCGCGCTTTGGCGTGGTGCTGGCCGATCGCAGCGTCGGCACCGCCTTGCGGCGGCTGGGCTTCCGCCGCCTTGCCGCCCGTCCGCGCCACCCCGGGAGCGACCCGACGGCAGCCGCGTCTTTCAGCGGGACTTCGCCGCCCTCGTGACCGCTGCCCTGCCGCCCGAGGCCCGCGGACGAGCGCTCGAGATCTGGTGGCAGGACGAAGCCCGCGTCGGGCAGCAGGGCACGCTGACCCGGGTCTGGGCCGAGCGCGGCTCGCGTCCCGCGGCGCCGCGCGACTTGCGCTACGAGTGGGCCTACCTGTTCGGGGCGGTCTGCCCGGCGCGCGGCACCGGCGCGGCCCTCGTGCTGCCGCAAGCCAACGCCGACATGATGAGCCTGCACCTGGCCGAGATCAGCCGCTGCGTCCGCCCAGGCGCACACGCCCTCCTGCTGACCGACGGCGCAGGCTGGCACCGGACAGGTGGGCGGCTGGGCGTGCCGCCCAACATCAGCCTCCTGCACCTGCCGCCCTACAGCCCCGAGTTGAACCCGGTCGAGAACATCTGGGCCTACCTGCGAGCCAACAAGCTCTCCAACCGCGTGTTCCAGAACTACGACGACGTGGTCGACGCCTGTTGCGAAGCCTGGAACTGGCTCGCCGCACAACCCGAACGCATCACCTCCATCGCAACACGGCCGTGGGCATCGGTCAATTCATGAGGCCGAGCGTATAAGGCGCGCAGCGGCACTGCGAACGGTCCTGTCGTACCGTCGGACCAGGACGCAGCCCGGTGTCAGCCCTGGCCGCCGGCGCGCGACGCCGCGGCCATCGCCCGCAGCGCGGTCCCGACGTGCTCGATCACGCCTGGCCAGTCGCCGGGCCGCTCTTGGCGGAACAGCCGCATCGTCGGGTACCAGGGGCTATCCGTGCGCTCCTCCATCCATCGCCAGTCCGCCTCCGCCGGCAGCAGCGTCCAGACCGGCAGGCCCAGCGCGCCGGCCAGGTGGGCCGGCATCGAGTCCACCGTCAGGATCATGTCGAGGGACGCCATCAGGCAGGCCGCCTCCACGATGTCGTCCGACCCGGACCGCGGGCCGAGGTCCGGCGGCGCCTCTGCCAGGGCCGGCCCGCGCTGGAGGAGGTGGAGCGTCACGCCCGGGATCGCCGCGAGCGGGCGCAGCAGCGCCGGCGGCAGGGAGCGGCGCGCATCCCAATCACCGGCGCGCCAGACGACCCCGACCGCGAGTCCGGCGGCGGCATCGCGCGCCACCGCCGACCGCGAGGGGCGGGGCGGGTGCAGGTAGGGGACCGTGGCGGGCAGCGTCTCCGGCGTCACGCGGAAGACGTGCGCGAGCTCCATGACCTCCACGTCGACGTCGTAGACGACCTCCGGCGTGCCGTCGTGCAGCGGCAGTAGCTCGCCCAGGCCCGGCATGCTGCTGAGCAGCGGGATCAGCGCGGGCTGCGCCCACACCGTCACCGCCGAGGCGATCCGGGCGAG
>DASQVL010000463.1:0-2206 GCA_035640795.1 Crenalkalicoccus sp.
GGCGCCATGGACACCGTCATCACCAATGCCCTGATCCTCGATCACTGGGGCATCGTGAAGGCGGATGTCGGGCTGAAGGACGGGCGCATCGCCGCCATCGGCAAGGCCGGCAACCCGGACACCCAGCCGAACGTCACCATCGTCATCGGCCCGGGGACGGAGATCATCGCGGGCGAGGGCCGCATCCTGACGGCCGGCGGGCTCGATGTGCATATCCACTTCATCTGCCCGCAGCAGATCGAGGAGGCGCTGGCCAGCGGCATCACCACCATGTTCGGCGGCGGCACGGGGCCGGCGCACGGCACGCTCGCCACCACCTGCACGCCCGGATCCTGGCACCTGGCGCGGATGCTGCAGGCGGCCGAGGGGCTGCCGGTCAATCTCGGCTTCCTCGGCAAGGGCAACGCGGCGCTGCCGGCGGCGCTGGAGGAACAGATCCTCGCCGGCGCCTGCGGCCTGAAGCTGCACGAGGACTGGGGCACGACGCCCAAGGCGATCGACACCTGCCTCGCGGTCGCGGACGCGCTCGACGTCCAGGTGGCGATCCACACCGACACGCTGAATGAATCCGGCTTCGTCGAGAGCAGCATCAAGGCCATCGCCGGCCGCACCATCCAGGCCTTCCACACCGAGGGCGCAGGGGGCGGGCACGCGCCGGACATCCTGCGGGTGGTCGGCGAGCCGAACTTCCTGCCGAGCAGCACGAACCCGACGATGCCCTACACGGTGAACACCGTGGACGAGCACCTCGACATGCTGATGGTCTGCCACCACCTCGACCCGCGCATCCCGGAGGACGTGGCCTTCGCCGAGAGCCGCATCCGCAGGGAGACCATCGCGGCCGAGGACATCCTGCACGATCTCGGCGCGATCAGCATGATGTCCTCCGACAGCCAGGCCATGGGCCGCGTCGGGGAGGTGATCCTCCGCACCTGGCAGACCGCGCACAAGATGAAGGTGCAGCGCGGCCGCCTGAAGGAGGAGACGGGCGACAACGATAACCTCCGCGTGCGCCGCTACGTCGCCAAGTACACGATCAACCCCGCGATCAGCCAGGGCATCAGCGCCCATGTCGGCAGCGTCGAGGTCGGCAAGCTCGCCGACCTGGTGCTGTGGTCGCCCGCCTTCTTCGGCGTGAAGCCGGACATGGTGCTGAAGGGCGGCACCATCGCCATGGCGCCGATGGGCGACCCGAACGCCTCCATCCCCACGCCGCAGCCGGTCCACTACCGCCCGATGTTCGGCGGCTTCGGCAAGGCGATGGCCGCAGGCGCGGTGACCTTCGTCTCCAAGGCCGCGCTCGGCCATGGCATCGGCGAGAAGCTCGGGCTCGCGCGCCGGCTCGTGGCGGTGGAGAACACGCGCGGCGGCATCTGCAAGCGCGACATGGTGCTGAACGCCGCCCTGCCGCGGATCGAGGTCGATCCCGAGACCTACGAGGTCCGCGCCGACGGCGAGCTCCTGGTCTGCGAGCCGGCCAAGGTGCTGCCCATGGCGCAGCGCTACTTCCTGTTCTGATGACCGACGAGCTTCCCCGCGCCACCCAGGTGCTCCGCGCCGGCGGATGGATCGAGCGCACGGCGAAGGACGTGGTCGTGCTCGACTTCGACGACCGCTTCCGCCGGCGCAGGCGCCTCACCGGGCAGAAGGGCCTCGCCTTCCTGCTGGATCTCGAGGAGGCCACCGTGCTGCGCGATGGCGACGGGCTGCTGCTCGACCAGGTGGGCGGCGTCATCCTGGTGCGCGCCGCACCGGAGCCGCTGGTGGAGGTGACGGCCGAGACGCCGGAGAAGCTGGCCCGCCTCGCCTGGCACCTCGGCAACCGCCACCTGCCGACGGAGATCCAGGCGGACCGCCTGCTGATCCGCGACGACCATGTGATCGTGGACATGCTGCGCGGCCTCGGCGCGGCGGTGCGGAGGGTGGACGCGCCCTTCAACCCCGAAGGCGGCGCCTATGGCGAGCACAACCGCCAGCCGGGGCACCACCACCATCACCACCACGACGACGGGCATGACCATCACCACTGACCGCGCCGCGCTCTACCGGCTGCTGGCCTGGCTCTCGCCGGCCTATCCGGTCGGCGCCTACAGCTACAGCCACGGGCTGGAAACGGCGGTGGAGGACGGGCTGGTGCGCGACCGTGCGGCGTTGGTGGCCTATGTCGGCGCGGTGCTGCGCGCCGGCGCGGGGCGCGTGGACGGCG
>DASQVL010000464.1:0-3854 GCA_035640795.1 Crenalkalicoccus sp.
GTCGTCGCCGTGCTGCCGGGGGTGCGGCGCGCCGGCGCCGCCGCCCGCCGGCTCTGGCGCACCGCGCTGCTCGCGATCGGCGCTGCGGCGCTCGGCTGGTCGCTGCTGGCGACCGCGAACCTCATCACCTACAGGTCCTTCACCGGCTCGCTCGGCAGTTCCGTCTTCCTGTTCGCGCGGCTGCAGGCGGATGGCGATGCGGCGGCTGCGCTGCGGCCGGGCTGCGAGGCCGGCCAGCCCTGGAAGACCTGCGCCCATCTCGACCAGCTCGGCCTGCCGTCGGACGAGTTCCTGTGGCGCGGCTGGTCGCCCCTGCCCGACATGGGCTACCCGAGTGGCTTCATGGCGGAGGCGCAGGAGCTGAACCCGATCCTCCTCCACGCCCTCTGGCGGCGCTGGCTGGTCGCCAGCGCCGTCCGCACGCTGGAGCAGCTGGCGACCGTCGAGCTCGGGGACGGCATGGACAGCGAGGGCACCTGGATGCTGGGCAAGGATCTCGGCCAGTACGGCCTCGGCCATATGGCGCGGGAGCTGGGCCAGACCCGCCAGGCGGAGGATGCGATCGTGCCGTTCATGCCGCGCGCCCCGGCGGAGGGCCTGGCCTGGGCTGGGCTCGCGGCGCTGGCCGTGCTGGTGGTGGTGGGGCTGCGGCAGGGGCGGCCCGCGGTCTGGTGGCCGGCGCTCTTCGTGCTGGCGGTGTGGTTGGGCAATGCAGCGCTGATCGCCCTGGGCGGCGAGGTGCACGGGCGTTACAGCGCGCGCGTGATCTGGCTCGCACCCTTCCTGGCCGGGCTGGTCGCGCTGCGCGCCGCGGCAGGCCCTCCGCGCCGGCGGCCCGGATGACGTGACCGGCCAGGGCCGCGAGCGGAAAACGGCGCAAATGGGATCGAGGGGGGTCTCGGGGGCCCCCCAAGGGCCGCCTGACGGAACGGATTGCCGCCCGGCCCCCGCCGCGCTGCCATGGCGACGGGGGGCCTGCCCGGCTTCCGGCCGCCGCCGGACGAGGGCGACCGGAGCGTCGGCACGCCGTAGGCGCGGAACCAGCGGTCGTTGGTTACGATGATCGCAGCTTCGGCCAGCGCGGTCGCGACCAGCATGCGGTCCACCGGGTCGGCCTGGTGCGGCGGCGGAGCGGGCAGCTTGCCGAGGCTCGCCCCGCGCGTGATCTCCCAGGCGGTGATGGCGGAATGCATGGTCAAGCGCGCCCGCCTATAAGGCGCGCATGGCCGCGCCGCTGCTCATCACCAATGCCCGCCTGCTCGATCCCGCGACGGGCCTCGACGCGCCGGGTGGGCTGCTGGTGCGGGACGGCCTGATCCTCGAGCTCGGCCCCGATCCCGGCCGGCCGGAGGGCGCGGAGGTGCTGGACGCCGGCGGCGCCTGCCTCGCGCCTGGCCTGGTGGATCTCCGCGCCGCGACCGGCGAGCCGGGCGCCGAGTACCGCGAGACCATCGCCTCCCTCGCCGAGGCCGCAGCGGCCGGCGGCATCACCACCCTCTGCGCCCTGCCGGACACCGATCCGCCGCTCGACGACCCCGCCCTAGTGCAATTCGTGCTGCGCCGCGGCGCCGCGACGGGCGGGCTCGATCTGCTGCCCTACGCCGCCGCCACCAAGGGCTGTGCGGGGCGGGAGATCGCCGAATACGGCCTGCTGCGCGAAGCCGGCGCCATCGCCTTCACCGATGGCCGCCGCGCCATCGCCTCCGCCCGCGTCATGCGCGCGGCCCTTGCCTATGCCCGCGCCTTCGGCGCCTTCGTCGTGCAGCATCCCGAGGAGCCGATGCTTGCCGCCGGCGGCGCCGCGACGGAGGGCGAGCTTGCCACGCGGCTCGGCCTGCCCGGCATCCCGCGCGAGGCCGAGGCGATGATGGTGCAGCGCGACATCGCCCTTGCGCGCCTCGCTGGCGGCCAGGTGCACTTCGCCCATGTCAGCACCGCCGCCGCACTCGAGCTGATCCGGGCGGCGAAGGCGGAGGGCCTCGCCGTCACCTGCGACACCGCGCCGCCCTATTTCGACCTGAACGAGACGGCGATCGGCGACTGGCGGACCTACGCCAAGCTCTCCCCCCCGCTGCGGCCCGAATCCGACCGGCAGGCGGTGGTGGCGGCGCTCGCGGACGGCACGGTGGACGCCATCGCCTCCGACCACCAGCCGCGCGATGCCGACGACAAGCGCCTGCCCTTCGCCGAGGCGCAGGCGGGCGGCGCCGGGGTCGCGACGCTGCTCGGCGTCACTCTCGCCCGCGTCCATGGCGGCGACCTCACCCTGCTGCAGGCGCTTGACCTGCTGACCAACCGCCCGGCGCGGCTGCTCGGCCTGCCGGCGGGGCGGCTGGCCAAGGGCGCGCCGGCCGACCTCGTCCTGTTCGACCCGGAGCGGAGCTGGCAGGTGAAGGCCGGCGCCCTGCCGGGCAAGGCGCAGAACTCGCCCTTCGATGGCCGTGCCCTGGAAGGCCGCGTGATCGGCACCTGGAAGGCCGGGCGGCGCGTCTTCGGATGAGCTGGGTCGCAAGCGTCCTCCTCGGCTACCTGCTGGGCTCCATCCCCTGGGGGCTGGTGCTGACCCGCGCCGCCGGGCTCGGCGACATCCGCCGCATCGGCTCCGGCAATATCGGCGCGACCAATGTGTTGCGCACCGGCCACAAGGGCCTGGCGCTCGCCACCCTGCTGCTGGATGTCGGGAAGGGCGCGGCGGCGCTCGGCCTCGCCGCCTGGGCCTGGGGACCGGGGGCCGGGCTGGTGGCGGGCTTCGCCGCCATGCTCGGCCACGCCTTCCCCGTCTGGCTTCGGTTCAGGGGCGGCAAGGGGGTGGCGACCGGGGCGGGCGTGCTGCTGGCCGGTGCCTGGTGGCTCGGGCTGGTGGCACTCGCCGCCTGGCTCGGCACGGTGGCGGCGACGCGCATCTCCTCGGCCGGGGCGCTCGCCGCCTGCCTGGTCGCGCCGCTCGCGGCGCTGGCGGCCGGGCGCTGGGACCTTGCCGCCTTCGCCGCCGGCATCGCCGCGCTGGTGGCCTGGCGGCACCGGCCGAACATCGCCCGGCTGCGCGCCGGGACGGAGCCGCGCATCGGCCGCTGATACCGGGCTCATGAAGTGCTGACGCACACTTCATGCCTCAGGCGCCGGCGCGGCCTTCGGCCGCTTGGCTCGCCGCACTGGCGGCGGGCCGCATTCGGGACCCCATTCACGTTGCGCAGCAACGTGAATGGGCGCCCGTCGCGGCCTCGGCCTGCTCCGCAGGCCGCGAACCACGAAGTCGGCACGACAGTTGGGCGGCATTTGCCGCGGCGGCCATTCGGTCGCCCAGCCTGCTCCGCATGCCGCAGATCAGGATTTATGCAAGGCGGTATGATCCGCCGGGCCGCAGGGGATGCAGGCCAGTGCCGCCGCCCCGGCCAGGGCAGCCGGCCCCGGCGCCGCCGCCGTCGTGACGCCGCCGCAGCTCTGCCGGCCATAGCCGTCGCAGGCGCTGCAGATGCGCGGCCGGCCGGGTCCGATCTGGACCCTGAGCCCGTGGCAGACGGCGCAGGGAATCTCGCCGGTGCCGCCGCAACGCGGGCATGAGGGGCTGTGGATCATGCGACCGGCAAGATGCGCCCGGCCGGCACCCGGCGCTGTGCGCCGGCGCATGGTCGCTGCTACCGAGGGTTGTCTCCTGCCGCCAGCTCCGCTTCACTTTCGTGCGGGCAGATCCGGCGGGGGCGATGGAATCCGGGCAGGGCGAGGGGCCGGAGCTGCGGCCGGAGGAGGCGCTGGCGCGGCTCCGCCTCGCGCGGACCGAGGGCATTGGCCCGCAGACCTGGCGGCGGCTGCTGGAGCGCCATGGCAGCGCCGCGGCGGCGTTGGCCGCCCTGCCC
>DASQVL010000465.1:0-4900 GCA_035640795.1 Crenalkalicoccus sp.
GCGGCGTGCCGCACCGCGGCGGCGAGCGCGGCGTAGGTGATGTCTTCCCCGGCGGCGCTGATCGCGATCGCCGCCGGCCTCGCCTCTGCCTGGCGCTCGATCCAGCGCCAAATCATCAATCGGTCTCGCCGGGCGCGTAGAGGCTGTCGCGGCCGATGCGGTCGAGGCAGAGCTCCGCCGTCCAGGGCAGCATCAGCGCGCCGCAGCGCGCGTCGCGGAAGATGCGCTCCAGTGGCAGGGACTTCAGCATGGCCTGGCCGCCGCAGGTGCGCACCGCGCGGGCGGCGAGCGCGGCGGCGTTCTCCATCACCGTGTGCTGGGCGGCGAGCGCGCGCAGCACCTGCTCCTTCGACGGGTCCGGCCCCGCCTCGGTGATCGCCTGGAACCAGAGCGCCTTGGTCTGGTCCAGCATGACGCGCATCTCGGCGACCGCAATCTGCTTCGTCGGGTACATCCGCCGCTTCACCGGCGGCGTTCCCGGCTGCTCCCCGCGCAGGTAGCGCAGCGTGAAGTCGAAGGCGGCCTGCGCCAGGCCCATATAGGTGGGCGAGAGGGTGAGGAACATGTGCGGCCAGCGCGTGGCCGCCTGGTAGTAGAGGCCCTCCGGCATCAGCGCCGCATCCTCCTCCACAAACACCTCCTGGAACACCAGGGTACGGGAGACGGTGCCGCGCATGCCGAGCGGGTCCCAGTCACCGGTGACGGCGACACCGGGCGCGTCGCGCGGCACGGCGAGGTAGAGCGTGTCGCGGCGGGACGGCCTCTCCTCGCCATGCAGCTCCGTGCAGAGGATGCCGTAGAAATCGGCATGGCCGGCGAGGCTGGCGAAGATCTTCCTGCCGTTCACCACGAAGCCGCCGGGCACGCGCCGCGCGGTGGTGCCGAAGGCAGCCGCCCCCGCCGCCGCCGCGCCGCCTTCCGAGAAGGGCTGCGAGTAGACCGCGCCATCCCGCAGGATGCGGTCGTAGTGCAGGCGCCGCCGCCGCCGGTGCAGCGCGCGCGTGGCCGCGTCCATGTCGAGATCCTCGGTCAGCGCGCCGGTCCAGAGCGTGCTGCAGACATGCATGTTCCAGGTGAGCGCCGTCGCGCCGCAATAGCGGCCCATCTCGGCCGCGGCGAGGCAGTAGGCGCGGAAGCCGGCGCCCAGCCCGCCCTCCTCCCGGGGGATGCAGATGCCGAGCAGCCCGTTCGCCGCCATGTCGCGGTAATTCTCGGTCGGGAAGACGGCGTCGCGGTCCCAGCGCGCGGCGCGCGGCGCCAGCACCTGCTCGCCGAAGCCGCGCACCGTCCCGGTCAGCCCGGCCTCCTCCTCCGTCAGGCGCCAGGCGGCGGGGTCGAAGATCGGCGCGGCGGGCAGCGCCTCCGTCACGCGACGAGCCGCCCGGCATCCACCACCGCCACGCCGTCCAGCGTAATGGTGCAGTTGCGGACGGGAATGTCGAAATGGCCCTCGGTGAACCGCCCGGCGAATTCGTTCGCGCCGGTCGAGAACAGGAAGTTGCCCGCGAAGCAGCGCAGCTCCGTCCCGTTGGTGTCGCGGCGGTCGTACATCGCCAGCGCCTCATAGCGCGCGCGGGGGTTGAGCCCCCAGCCGACATGGGAGACGGCATAGGCGGCAGGGTCGCCCCAGGCGGCGAGGTAGCGGCGCATCAGCTCGGCATCGGTCCCCTCGCCCTCGATCGCCGTGATGTGGTCCGATTCCAGGGTCAGGGTCACCTTCCGCTCCAGGTAACGCTTGAAGGTGAGGTTGGCATCGCCGGCGTCCAGCACCAGCCGCCCGCGCACGCTGCCAGCGGCGGGGAAGCAGACCACAACGCCGCCCGGCCAGTGGGCGACCGTGCCCGGCCGATCCGTCCAGCCCCAGACCCCTGCGACCGCGGCGCCCTCGAGCGCGATGTCGAGCTCGGTCCCGGCGGCCGAGGTCACGCGCATGCGCCGCGCCGCCCGGGCGCGCCGCACCGCCTGCTTCACCGGCGGCGCATCTTCCGGCCGCGGCACGAGTCTTGCCAACGCCTCGGGATGCTCGTTCGAGACCATCATCACCCGGCTGCCGGCGGCCAGCACCTCCCGCAGCTCGGGCGCATGCAACAGCCCCTCCACCGTCAGGTCGAGGATGAGGGGCGAAGCCCGCAAGGCGGCCAGCGCGACGGGGTGCCCGCGCAGGGCGCGGGAGGCGCCGGTGGAGCGCACCGGCACCGGGGCGGTCTCGGCCGGGCTGGGCAGGATGCAGCGCAGCGGCCGGCAGCCGAGGCGCAGCGCGGCCAGTTCCGCAAGCTCCAGGTTGAGCGGCCGCGACTGGCTTTCACCCAGGAGACAGAGCGGGAGATCCGGCGCGGCGCCGCAGAGCCGCAGCACCTCCTCGAAGGCGGCGACCCAGGGGGCCTCGATGCGGTCGGTCAGCACGGCCGGGTCGGACCCCTGCAAGGCCACCGAGCCGAAACTTGTGGGATTGCATTCTTTCGCGTCAACTGAGATTCCGCGCGCGTTTCGCTCGATATGTTGCTATCTTGTCGAAAATGCCCGCACCGTTCCAGGTTCCCAATGCCCGAATGCCCCCAGAACAATCCGCCGGAGCGGTTCCTCGACGACTACCTGCTCTACCTGCTCGCCCGCACCTCACACCTGATCTCGGGCGAGTTCCACGAGCAGTTGCGCCGCCGAGGCGTCGCCGTACCGGTCTGGCGCGTGCTGGCGAGCCTGGTCGGCAGCGTGGAGGGCGAGACCGTGACCGGCCTCGCCGAGGTCTGCCTGCTGCAGCAGCCGACCATGACCAAGCTGCTCGACCGCATGGCACGGGACGGGCTGGTGCGGCGGACGCAGGATGCGCGCGACCGGCGCGTGGTCCGCGTCGCACTGACCCCGCGCGGGGAGACGATGGCGCTCGAGCTCGTGCAGGCGGCGCGGCAGCATGAACGCGAGGTGCTGACCCGCCATCCGGAGGCGGAGGCGATGGCGCTGAAGCCGCTGCTGCGGGCGATCATGGCCCGGCAACGCCGCGGCCGACGGGCCTGAGCGGCAGGCGGCTTCACGTCTCGCCGCCCGCGGTTGCGCCTGCCGGGACGCGCCGCGACCGCACCGATTCCGGTGTCGCCGGGTGGAATGGCGGGAGCCCTGGCCACATCAATCCGGATGCGCCCAGCCCCCGCTGGGTTCCTCCACCAGCCGCGGATCGTCGCGGCGCGCCTTGAAGGCAATGAGCTGCAGCCCCGCCGAGGTCCGGCGCTCCCCGGTCAGCACCAGTTCCTCCGGCCCGACCATGCCGAGATCCACGTCGCGGTCCGGCAGCACGACGAAGATACGGCCTGCCAGGTTGACGACGACCTGCCGCCGCGAAGCCGCGCCCTCCCGCGCCAGGGCGCGCAGCGCGGCGTGGTAGGGCGGGCGCCGCCAGGCATCCGGCCGCTGCTCGTCCACATGCACGGTCAGCCGCTGCCCGTCCGGCTCCACCACCAGCACCATGCGGGACCGGCGCGGATACCATTCCTCGCCGAGACGCGGCTCGGTCAGCCAGGCGCAGTTGAAGTCGCGGCATTCGCCGGGCCGCGTCGGGTAGATGGCGCAGCCCGCGCCGGGCTGGCAATGCGCACACCAGCTTCCCTTGGGCTTGTCCAGCGCCACCACGCCCATCGTCTTGCAGCAGAGCGCGCAGCTGCCGCATTGCCGCCCCGGCACGGGCGGCCGGCCCGGCAGGAAAGCCCCGTTCATGCCGGCGATGCCGGCAGCAGGGAGACATGGGCGGCGACGATGCGCCAGCCGATCCCGGGCAGGCGCACCCAGCTCTGGCTCTGCCGCCCCTGCCGCCCGGCGCGCTCGAACAGCGTGTTCGCCGTGGCGAAGTCCCGCCCGAAGGTGGTGATGACGGTGCGGGAGAGGCTGCGCTCGAGCCCCGCCGGGCTGCGCGCCGCGCGGAAGGCCTTGATCTCCGCATGGCCGTAGAGATTCTCGCCGACGCCGTAGCGGAGGGTGAGCGGGCTCGCCCAGAACAGCTCGTCCAGCACGGCGACGTCGTTCGTCACCAGCGCCTCCTCGTAGCGGCGGAAGGCGGCGGTCACCTCGGCCAGCGTCTCGGGGTGGTTGATCTCCATCACTGGGCGTCCCTCGGCGCAGGCGCGGCGCACAGGCCGGCGCGCGCCAGCGCCGCGGCCGTGCGGAACAGCAGGTCCTCCCGCCACGGGGCGGCGATCAGCTGCACGCCGATCGGCAATCCGCCCGGCGTGCCGAGCCCGGCGGGGTCGGCGATCGGCGCCGCGATCACCGGCAGGCCGATGCAGGAGACGGGCTGGGTGTAGATGCCGAGATTGGGGCGCACCGGGATGGTCTCGCCCGCCACCTCGATCGTCTCCTGGCCGATGCGCGGCGCGACATAGGGCGTGGCGGGGGCGAGGATGACGTCCACCTCCTCGAACAGCCGCAGCACGCCCGCGCGGTAGGCGGCGCGCAGGCGCTGCGCCTGCTGCACCCAGTGCGCCGGCAGCAGGGCGCCGGCGAGGAACCGGTCGCGCGTCGCCGGGTCGAACTCGGCGGCGCGGGTGCGGAGGTCCGGCATGTGCAGGTTCGCCCCCTCGGCCATGGTGATCAGGAAGGCCGCGGCGCGGCCGCGCGCCGCGTCGGGGATCGTCACCTTCCGCGTGGCGCCGAGCGCCCTGGCGACGGCGGCCACCGCGGCGAAGGCCTCCGGATGGCCGTTCCGGGCGAAATGACCATCGGCGATGGCGATACGGAGCCCCGCGATCCCGCTGCCCATGCCGGGCAGGACGGGCTCCTCGGGCCGCCATTGCTGCGCCGGGTCCTCCGAATCCGCGCCCTGCATCGCGTCGTAGGCCAGCGCCAGGTCTCCGAGGGTGCGCGCGAAGGGCCCAAGATGGTCGAAGGAGGCGGCGAAGAGGTAGCCGCCCGTCCG
>DASQVL010000466.1:0-4325 GCA_035640795.1 Crenalkalicoccus sp.
ATCATGCGGCCGTCGCTCCGGCGCATTCGCGCGTCCCGTAGGCATCTACATCGGACGATGAAGCACGCATGGGCCCGGCGCGGCCTGGCCACCCTCGAGAAGCATGATCCTGTGGGCGGCAGATCGAAGCCGCGGCGTACAATCCAGCGGCCTCCATTGTTCCTGCCACCGCGGGAGGAGAACTGGCGCTTGGGCCGAGATGGTGGACGGATCCGTAAATCCCGCAGTGGGGGCGGCCTCGACATCGAAACGGTTGGCAGCGGCTGTGACCAATCGTCCTCGCCCGCGCTCGCCCGCCTTGGGCCGCCGCAGCGGCATGCGGACGCTGAATGAGGGACAGAGTTTAGGATGCGTGTCGTGCAGGGTCCATCTGCGCCGCAATTCCGTTTCAGTAGCGGACATGCAGACCTCCGCGGGCGACGGCGGGCACGATCGACGATAATGCGATCACGTAGACGGCGAACACGAACAGCACCGGGTGCCAGACGAGGCGGAGCAGGCCAAGGTGGCTCGCCGCGCGGCGCAGCGCGATCGTGACGACCCAGGCCGCGACCATCATCAGCGAGATCGGCGCGACGTAGACGCCGAACAGGCTGATCTCGACGAAGCTCACCCGGGCGCCTCGGCGTCGAAGTAGGAAGCGTGCTGGGTCAGCACCTCCGACAGCGCAAGCATACTGCCGCGCGCCCGGAGAGCGACAGGCGTTCCGGGCGTGGCCACGGGACGGGAGGCGAGGAGGTGGTCGAGGCGGGCGAGCCGGGCGGTCGCGGCTCCGCTGTCGCCGCGCGCCAGGGCGTCGAGCGCCGCGTCGAGGCCCGGGCCCAGGCCGAGCCGGGGGCCGATGCGGCGCAGCCGGATGATCTCGTTGCCCGCCGACAGCGCGGCCAGGAGCTGCGCCCGCTGCACCGGCTCGGCCTGCGCCGGCAGTACCGTGAGCCGGGCGAAGACACGGCCTTCCCAATCCTCGGGCGTCCACCGGACAGGACCTCGCGCGAGGCGTCGCAGGTCGCGCAGGGTCAACGCCAGCAGCCGGCGCGTCCGGAAGGCCGGCGACAGCGGCGGCAGCAGGCGGAACGAGAGCGCCGCGACGCCGCTGCCCACGATGATCGCCAGCGCCGAGTTGTAGAATGCCACGGTGTCGTAGCTCATCTCGTTTGCCGGCCCAAGGAGAGGCGGGAAACGCCCCACCATGGAGGCGAACACGGCCGCTCGCCAGGGCTGGGTCATCAGCGCGCCGGCGGGCACCAGGACCAGTCCCAGGACGATGCTGAAGGCGACGAAGGTCACCAGCCCCGGCAGCACCACGAAGAGGATGATCGCCGCGACGAGGGCGGCGAGTCCGGCGCCGACCGCGAAGTCCACGGCGCTGGCGTAGGCCTGGTCGGCCCGTGGCGCCATCAGGATGACCGGGATCGCGGTCCAGGTGATGGCCAGGGCGCCGCTCGGCCAGGCGGAGAGGATCCAGAACAGCTCCATGGCGCCGATCACGACGAAGGCGCGCCCCGCGTTGACGAGCGCAGGCAGCCAATCGGGCACGCGCAGCCGGGCGGCGCGGCGGCGGGAATCCGGCGGGCCGGCGGGGTCGTCGGCCAGCAGCGCCAGGCCGTCGAGCGTACGCGACACACCGGCCAGGAGCTTCGCCGTGTGGTCCAGAAGCAGCCGCGGCGACGGCGTGCCGGCCGGCGTGGCGACCAGCCGCCGCGCCGCCGCCATGCAGACTCGGCGCAGGCGGACGGCGTCCTCCGTCCACCGAGGGTCGTCAGCCCCGCGGGCGGTCGGCCCACCCTGCTCCGGCGTCGGGCGGAACTCGGCGGGGACATTGCGCAGGACGGCGGCCGCCTCCGCCCGGGCCTGGTCACCGGGCAGCCTCCGGAGGTGGTTGGCGACCGCGCGCCAGCCGACCAGGGCGGCAAACAGGCCGTCCGCCGCTGATTGCAGCACCGGCGAGCGATCGCGGAGCGTGGCGGATTCCCCGATCGCTTGGTCGATGACCGGATCGAGCGCGATGACCCGCCTGAGGAGCTCGCGCCGGACAGGCCGGGTCTCCGGCAGCCCCGGTCCCGCCAGTGCCAACATGCCGACAAATCGGCCGGTGACCTCGACCGCCAGCGCCGCCAGCGAGGTGGCCAGCCGTCGCCGCGCACCGCCAAGATCCGTTCCAGCGAGGACGACGCCGGCGCTCACGATGCCGAGGCAGATCTCGCTGACGCGGTAAATGGCCAGCATGAAGACCTGCCCGTCCGGGCCGCCGGTCGCACCGAGGGTGTCGCTCGCGACGATCACGGCCGTGTAGCCGGCGAGCGCCGCCGCATAGGCCGGGAAGGTGCGCAGGAGCGTGGCCGCCAGGGCGCTCGCGGCGCCCCAGAGTGCCAGGCCCACGAGGAAGGGGCCACGGCCCTGCGGGAAGCAGGCGGTCAGCAGCACGATCGCCACCGCCCCGACCAGGGTACCGACCATGCGGGACCAGCCCTTGCGCAGCGACGCGCCGAGCTGCGGCTGACACATGGTCGCCGCGGTGGTGGCAGCCCAGGACGGATTGTCGAGCTGCAGCCAGAACGCGACATACAGGGCGAGGCAGATCGAAGCCCAGAGCCGGAGCCCGAAGAGCAGCGCCGGCACCGAAGGCCGTACGACACCCGCCAGGAGCCAGACACCGGCTGGGCTGGCCGTGGGAAGTCCCGCCCCGCTCATCCGCGCCGTGCGCCTGTGAGACTCGCGGAGCCGCCCATCGCCAGCGCAAGCAGGGCGATGCCGGCAGGTAGTGCCGACGCTCGCAGGCCGAACGCCGCCTCACACGAGGCCCCGAGGCGACACCCCACGACGAAGCCGAGGATCGCCGGCGAGGTGTGTTTCGCCCGGCGACGCGCCTCGGCCACGTCATCGGGATCGCGCCCGAGCATCACTCCGCCGACATCCATCATGAAGCGCGTGATGTTGGTCGTCATGACTGCCGTAGACGGGGCCCCTTCCAGCGAGATCTGTACGCGTGCGTTATGCATCGCTATCGCCGAGACACCCAGCATGCCCGCAAGGATTGGGAGCGGCGCATCCAGATCGACACGCGGCCCGGCAGCATGCACAGAGCAAGACCTCCGGTGAGCGGCAGGAATTGTAGCAGAAGGAGGGGCCGCAGCGAGGCAAGCCCAATCCCCTCCAAACCGCCAACCATCAGCCTCGCCAGGCCAAGTGCCAAAATGAGCACAGGAACGGACAGCATCGGTGCGACCGGCGCTTGGCCGCCGCTCGCAATGTAGTGCGGTGAACACCATGGCCGCCGGCGGCCCCCAGGCGGTGGCGGCCGAGCAGCCAGAGCTCGCCGCGCCGGGTCACCGCCGGACCGCTCGGGGCAGGGGAGGGGGCGTCCGCCGGGTCGGGCTCGGCGGAGGGCGTCACCTCGAGGTTGGCGATGCGGAGGTCGATCTCGGCCGCCTCGAAGCCGATCACCTCGAGGTCGAAGCCAAGCTCGACCGCGGCGAGATCCCGCAGCGTCTCGCCGAGCACCGGCGCGTCAAGTCCGCTACGATTTCACGGAGAGACCGACGGCCAGGAAGCGCTCGATCATCGCATTGACCTGGTCGGCTACCTCGATCGTGTTGAAATGCCCGGCCAGAAGCGTCTTCGAGATGACGAGTTGGGGGCACAGCTGCTGCAGGCGGTCGAGGTCGCGCGCCATCGTCACCAGCGGGACATCCGCAGAAATATAGGCCATCGGAATTTTGCAGGCCGTTGCCGCAGGGACCGGATCGTAGTTCAGTATGGCGTTCCTGATGGTTGAATAAGCCACATGCTGTGGGGTATTCTCGCAAGGCGGCAGAATGTACTTGACATATATCGCCTTCCGCCGTGCCGGATCGTCGTAGTCGCAACCGATCTCCCACGCATTCGCCCGCGAGACCGTCAGGTAGTTCGGCCCACCGATGCCGTCCAGAAGCTGGTGAACCGCGGGGGCATCCCGCACAGCCGGAGGCGCCATTACGATGGAATCGATCATCATTACGCCGGAAGCCAGGTTTGGATGGCGTCCGCATAGCTCGAGCGCAATCGCGCCGCCCAGGCTGTGGCCGATGACAAGGGGCTTTTCCAAACCCAGCTGAGCGCATTGCCAGGCGATATCGTCCGCGAATCCCGCGATGGTGTATTCCTGCTTTGGCGCGTCGCTCGCCCCGTGGCCGCGCAGGTCGATCGCCACGACGCGTCGGCTTTCACCGAAATGGATGATTTGCGGCGTGAAGATCCCATGATCGCCGGTCCAGCCGTTGATCAGGACGAGCGGCGGGCTTTGCGGATTGCCCGGTCCTGTCTCGAAATGCGCGAGGTTCACGCCA
>DASQVL010000467.1:0-2554 GCA_035640795.1 Crenalkalicoccus sp.
CTGCTGGGTGTTCGGGATCCCCGCAAAGGCCATGCGGGTACCCGGCGCGTAGGACGCCGGCTTGTAGAGCCAGTGGTTCAGCTCCTCGTAGTCCCATGCGCCCGGCTTGGACTTGAGCGCGGCGGAGTAGTTGAAGCCCGCGACCGCCGCATGCGGCCGGCCGACCACGTCGTAGAGGTCGGGGCCCACCTTCGGGCCGCCGCCCTCCTGGAAGTTGTGGCAGACGGCGCAGAGGCGCTGCGCCAGCTGCTCGCCCTGCTGCACGTTGGCGCTGGCCAGCAGCGGGGAGACCGGCTCGATCTGCGGCGCCTGCGGCTGCGACGTGCCGGCGGGCTGCGCGGCCTCCGGGTTGCCGATCTGGATCGCCGGCTGCGGCGGGTGTTCGGGGCTGACGACCAGCCGGCCCACCAGCCCGGTGACCATGAAGGCGATGCCGGCCGTCAGCACGGCGGCGAAGGCCTTGTTGACCTCCATCGAGTTCATCGGCGGCGGCGTCCTCGGCAGATCGGCAAGAGGGTGACGTCGCGCGGCCAGGCCGCGCGGCGCCCCGGATATAGCCGAAGCCCCAGGTCCAGCAAACCGCGCGCAGCAGGGCCGGCCTGAACAGGGCGGGCCGGCTTCGCCGGCGCTGCGCGCCCTTGACCCCGGCTGCGCGCGGCCCGTTCCGGATCGTGGCCGGGACGGAGCAACGGCCTCCTTCAGCCGACCAGAGAAACCGGGCCAGAAAAACCGGGTCTGGTTGGCGCGAGACGATTGCGGAAGCGCGCCGGACACGGGATGCGAAAAAGCCCGGAGGGGGTTCTGGGGAGAAAGTTCCCTTCCCTCCCCATGGGCAACCAGCCCGCCGCGCCGCAGCCGCTTGCGGCCCCGGCGCCGCGCGCGGAGAGTGGCGCGGGGAGCGACGCCGATGACCTCCATGTTCCATGACGGCATGCGCGCGCTGCAGGACGCCTTCGACGGCCGCCGCGTCGCCGACGCGCTGGAGGCACACCGCCGCCACCGGGAATTCTGGCCGGAGGAGATTGCGCTGATCACCTCGGCGTCCTTCTTCTTCCTGGCGACCGCGCATGGCGATGCCGTGGATTGCAGCTTCAAGGGCGGCAACCCCGGCTTCGTGCAGGTGGTGGCGCCGGCTGCGGTGGAATGGCCGGATTACGACGGCAACTCGATGTACCGCAGCCTCGGCAACATCCTGAGGAGCCCGCGCTGCGGCCTGCTCTTCCTGCGCATGGATGGCAGCAGCAACCGCCTGCGCATGACCGGCGACGCGAGGATCCTGCGCGATGCCGGGGCGCTCGCCCGCCATCACGGCGCGAAATGCGTGGTGCGGTTCGAAGCCGAGTACGTCTTCCCCAACTGCCCGCGCTACCTGCCCGAGATGGCGCTGCAGCGCCCGAGCCCGCACCCGCCCGCGCCCGGCCACGCACCGCCCGCCCCTGCCTGGAAATCGCGCGACTGCATCCGCGACGCGCTGCCGCAGGACGACCCGCACCGCGCCAGCCTGCCGCCTGCCTGAGGAGGAGACCGAGATGCGCGCCGCCGTCTTCCGCGAGGGCCGCCTGGAGGTGGACCGGATCCCCGACCCTGTCCTGGCGGAAGGCCAGGTGCTGGTGCGCATACGCGCCTGCGGCATCTGCGGCTCCGACCTGCACGCCGCGCGCTTCCCGCGGGAGTTCGCCGAGCTCGCCCGCCGCTCCGGCGGCCGTTTCCAGATGGACGCGGCGCGTGACATCGTCTTCGGCCATGAATTCGTGGGCGAGGTGGTGGAGAACGGCCCGGGCACGCAGGGCCGCTTCCACCCGGGCCAGACCGTCACCTCCATGCCGCTGACCATCGCCGGCAGCCAGGTGATCGGCATCGGCTACAACCCGGAGCTGCCCGGCGGCTTTGCGGAATACCTGCCGCTCGCCGAGCGCATGCTGCTGCCAGTGCCGGAGGACATGGACCCCGATCTCGCCGCGCTGACCGAGCCGATGGCGGTCGGCGTGCACGCCGTGGCGATGTCGCGGCCGGAGAAGGATGAGGCGGCGCTCGTCATCGGCTGCGGGCCGGTCGGGCTCGCGGTGATCGCGGCGCTGCGGCTGCAGGGCACGCGGCCCATCATCGCGGCGGACTTCTCGCCCGGCCGCCGCGCGCTGGCGGAGCGCATGGGCGCAGACGCCACGCTGGACCCGAAGCTGGCCTCCCCCTACGCGGCGCTGGCCGGGGCCATCACCCCCGCCGGCTTCGATGCCAGCCGTTACGCCCAGCTTTTCGGCCTGGGCCCGCGGCGGCGGCCGGCCGTCATCTACGAATGCGTTGGCGTGCCCGGCGTGATCCAGGCGGCGATGGAAGGCGCGCCGGCCGGGGCGCGCATCGTCGTCGTCGGCGTCTGCATGGAAGCCGACACGACCGAGCCCTTCTTCGGCATCGTGAAGCAGTTGGCGCTGCAATACGTGCTGGCCTACACGCCGGCGGAGTTCGCGGCGACGCTCGGACACATCGCCGCCGGCCGGCTGCCGGCGGCGCCGCTGGTCACCGGGCGCGTGGGCCTCGACGGCGTGGCCGGCGCCTT
>DASQVL010000468.1:0-14317 GCA_035640795.1 Crenalkalicoccus sp.
GCACGCAAGCTCGGCACCCACCGCGCGGCCATCCAATACTGGTTCAGCGAAGGCGGCCCCGGCGTCCCGCCCAGCGTCGCCGCATGGCTCCGCCGCCAGGTCCGGCACGCCGAGGCCGACCCTCCTCCGGACCCGCGCGAATGGCGCCGCGATCTCCGCAGGACACTCGCCAGGGGGCGGGGGCGGCCGGGCCTGCCAAGGCCCGGCGCTAGGCCAGCCGCCGCCGCACCGCGCCCGCCGTGTCGTAGCCGCCGCGCCGTGAAGGTCTGGGACAAGCGGGAGTTCCGCGACCTCGACGGCGATATTGAGGCCTCTCCGTCGAGTTCCACAACTTGTGGCTGGCGGGCTCGATGCGGGCTCCTATGAGGCCAACCTACCCTTGGCCGCCTGAACAGCGCAGGCGGAGGTGCGCGCCCAGCCCAGGCCGAGGCGCTGCGCCGCACGTCGCTGCGGTGCAGGAGTGCCTCGAGGATGCGCTGCCCGGAGGGCGATTTCAGGTTCAGCGTCATGCCGCGCTTGCCGCGGTTCACCGACATGAAATTCGCGCCGCGGCCGTCCACCACCGGCAGCCACTTGCGGTTCTCGTCGCCGCCGCGGTCCTCCACCTTGATCACCTCGGCCCCGAGATCGGCGAAGAGCTGTCCGCAGGACGGGCCGGCGAGGACGCGGCTGAGGTCGAGCACGCGGATGCCATGGAGCGCCGTCATCGACTGATCACTGTCTCGGACTGCATGCGCGTTCTCCCCCGGCCGGGGAACGTGGCCCAAAATGCGGTGGCCGACAAACTGCCGGGCGTACGCCGCGCCGCGCTGCCTCCTGCGCCGAGTGACCGGGCTTAGGCTCCCGAAGCGAGCGTCGCGGCACATCCGGGCTGCCGCGTGGCGCGGTGGCCGCGGAGTCTCGATCCTCCGTTGACGCCGCCTCTGGGACAGCCGTAGCCTGTCCGCAGATCAGTGAGCAAACCCGCACAACGGGTTAGAAGCGGTGGCGGAAACAACCTTGGTCACGGATGTCCTGGTGATCGGCGCCGGCCTTGCCGGCTTCTGCGCAAGCCTGGAGGCGCTGGCGGCCGGCCGCGCGGTAGTGTTGCTCGAGAAGCAGCCGGAGGTGGGCGGCAGCACCGTGCTCAGCGGGGGCGCCATGGCCTTCGCCGGCACCGAGGGCCAGGCCGAGGCCGGCATCGAAGACAGCGACGACCGGCTGCGCGAGGACTTGCTGCGCGTCGGCGAGCGCCGCAACGACCCCGCACTGGTCGAGGCCTATGTCGAGGCCCAGCTCGACACCTGGCGCTGGCTGCGCGGACACGGCGTGCGCTTCACCTCCGTGCAGCTCGGCGGCGGGCAGTCGGTGCCGCGCTCCAACCGCGTCGACCCGCGCCAGATGATCAGCGCGCTGGCCGAGTGCGCGGGCGGTAACAGCTGCTTCACGCTCCGCGTCGGCACGCCGGCCAGGCGCCTGATCCGCGAGGGTGATCGCATCACCGGGGCCCGCACCGACGACGAGGAGATCCGGGCGCGCCACGGGGTGGTCCTCGCCAGCGGCGGCTTTTCCCGGGACGAGACGCTGCTCGCCCTCTTCGCCCCTGCCCAGCGCGACGCGCTGCGCATCGGCGGCCGCGGCAACACCGGCGACGGGCTGCGCATGGCCTGCGCCATGGGCGCGGGCCTCGCCGACATCGGCTACATCCGCGGCACCTTCGGCACGCATCCGGATGCGGGGTCCGAGCAGCTCTCCATCATCCACGCGATCTACAAGGGCGGCATCGCGGTGAACCGGCACGGGATGCGGTTCATCGACGAATCCCTCTCCTACAAGATCATCGGCGACGCCTGCCTGCAGCAGCCTGGGGGCCTGGCCTTCCAGATCTTCGACCAGCCCATCATGGAGCTCTCCGTCCCCGGTGTCGCGACCTCCGACATGCGGGCGGGCCTGGCCGACGGGCGGGTGCTGCAGGCCGACACGCTGGAGGCCCTGGCGCAACGCGCCGGCATCGACCCGGATGGGCTGCGCTCTACCCTCGCCCGGTACAACGCCGACGTCGCCACGGGGCGCGACACGCTCTTCGGCCGCGACGGGCTGTCGAGCCACTACGGAAAGCTGCGCGCGATCGGGACCGCGCCCTTCTACGCCTTCCCCTCCACGAGCTCGGTGCTCGCCACCTATGGCGGCCTCGCCCTGCACCCGCAGATGCGCGTGCGCGACGTCTTCGGCGCGCCAATTCCCGGCCTCTTCGCCGCCGGCGAGGTGACGGGCGGGCTGCACGGCGCCGCCTACATGACGGGCTCCTCGCTCGGGAAGAGTGCCATCTTCGGCCGTATCGCGGGACGCAACGCCGCGGGCGCATAGAGGAGGACCGCGATGAACATCCCGCGACGCGCGCTGGCCGCACTCGCCGCCGCGACGCCCGCCGTCGCACGCGCCCAGTCCTATCCCACCGAGGCGGTGAAGCTCGTCATCCCCTTCCCGCCCGGCGGCCCGACCGACCTCGCCGGCCGTGCCCTGGCCCGCGAGATGTCGGCCGACTGGGGCCAGCCCGTCGTGGTGGACAACCGCGCCGGCGGCAACGGATTTCCCGCTGCCGAGGCCGTGGCCCGCGCACGGCCTGACGGCCACACGCTCTTCATGCCCTTCTTCGGCACGCTGGTCGTGAACCCCGGCCTCTATGCGAGCCTGCCCTACGACCCGGTGCGCGATTTCGCGCCCATCACCACCATCGCCACGCTGCCGCTGATGCTGGTGGTGAACCCGACCGCGCCCTGGCGGACGCTGGGCGACGTGATCGCCGACGCAAAGCGGCGTCCGGATGCGATCACCTACGCTTCCGGCGGCATAGGCCAGGGCGCCCATCTCGCCGGGGCGCTGCTGGCCAAGATGGCCGGCATCCAGCTCACCCACGTGCCCTACCGCGGCAATGCGCCGGCCGTCGCCGACGTCATCGCCGGGCATGTGAACATGATCTTCGACGGCATGGCGACCTCGCTGCCGCATGTGCGCGAGGGACGGCTGCGCGCCGTCGCCGTCGCCACCGCGCGGCGCGCCAGCGCCATGCCGGATCTGCCGACGGTGGCGGAATCCGGGCTCCCGGGCTTCGACGTCGGCTCCTGGTTCGGACTGCTGGCGCCGGCGGGCACACCAGCGCCGGTGGTGGAGCGGATCAACGCCGAGGTACGCACGGCCCTGGGGCGCGAGGCGGTGCGCAAACTGATCGCGGATGCGGGGCTGGAGGCGGTGCCCTGCAGCCCGCAGGAATTCGCCACAATGATGCGGGCGGAGACACAGCGTTGGACGGAGCTGATCCGCGAGATCGGCATCCGCGCGGAGTAGCCGCGGGCGGTTCCTCGTGGGTGGGCTCTGTCCCCACGACTTCCCGCACCGGGAGACGCCGCTTCCGCTCACCCGCGCGGCCCGCCATGTTCTCCGCCGGCGCCCTTCCGGGATCTTCGGCCTGCAGGAGGATCCAGCGATCCGCAATCCCCGGCGGGGAGCGCGAGGCGTGGGGTTCCTTCCTAATCCGGCGGCAGCAGCGCCGACAGCTGGGCCGCCAGCGCCTTCAGTTCCTCCGCGATCGGCCCGCGCAGCTTTTCCACCGTCGCCATGGAGACCGCGCCGCCACTGTTCAACGCCATCGCCAGGCGCCGCCCTGGTGCCGTCACCGGCACGCCGATCGCATTCACGTCCGGGTGGTAGTGCCGCAGGTTCACCACGAAGCCGTGCGTCGCGTAGTGCTGCCGCGCCTCCTCGATCTTCCGCTCCGCCTCCGGCCAAGCGTCGCCCAGGGCCTTGGCGAGCCGCGCCGAAACGCGCCGCCGCTCCTCCGGCGACACGCCGGCCAGATAGGCCCAGCCGAGCGCCGAGGTCGCCATGGACAGCGTGGAGCCGACGTTCAGCGCCAGCCGCAGGATGGTTGGCGCCTCGGCCCGCTGCACCACCACCATCTCCGTGCCCGAGGGTGCGGCGAGCGAGACGGCGACGCTGAAGCGGTCGGCGATCTCCTTCATCGGCCGATAGGCGAGCTCCGCGATGCCCGCGCTCGCAACCGAGGCCTGGCCCAGGGTCAGGACGCCCGGCCCCGCGCGCAGCTTGTCGGCTTCGCTCCCCGGCACCAGCAGCCCCATCCGCTGGAGCGTGTAGCAGAGCCGCCAGACTGTGGATTGCGGCAGCCCGACCAGGCCCGCGATCTGCGTGGTGCCGAGTTCCGGATGCTCGGCCGTGAAGCAGCGCAACACCCGGATGCCGCGCGCCAGCGCCGTCACGAAATCGCGGTCTTCCTTCATGGCAGCAATGCTTCCGCCGCGCGGTTGACGCGCGCTTTTCTTGGGGTCTATCGTCCCCACTAGACAGATTAGCAATCCACAGTGCGGGTTGATGGTGCGCTCGTCAAGAGGCGATCGAAGGGAAGGAAAGGTTGGTCATGCTGAGCCGGCGGACTGCGCTCCGCGCACCCGTCCTCCTGTCATCCGCGGCAGCGCGCGCGCAGGTCACGGGCTTCCCGAACCGCCCGGTGCGGATCGTCGTCCCCTACCCTCCGGGCGGGCCGAACGACCTCGTCGCCCGCGCCATCGCGCGCGGCATGAGCGAGCGCTGGGGCAAGCCGGTTGTGGTGGAGAACCGCCCCGGCGGCGCAGCCGGCGTGGTGGGAACGGAGCTCGTCGCGCGCTCGGAGCCGGACGGGCACGTGCTGGTGCTGAACGGCATCACGCACGCCATCGCGCCGGGGCTGTACCCGCGGTTGCCCTATGATGCGGCGACGGACTTCACCGCCGTCTCGCTGGTCGGCTGGGCACCGCTGATGCTGGTGGTGCATCCCTCGATCCCGGCGACCAGCGTTGCCGAGCTCATCGCCCATGCGAAGGCACGGCCGGGCCGGCTCTCCTACGCCTCGACGGGCAACGGCACCTCGATCCACCTCGCCACCGAGATGTTCCTGCGCGGGGCGGGGCTGGACATCCTGCACGTGCCTTATCGCGGCAGCGCGCAGGCGATCACCGGCCTCGTCGCGAATGAGGTGCAGCTCATGATCGAAGCGGTGCCCTCCGCCTGGCCGCATGCGCGCGAGGGCCGGCTGCGCGCGCTGGCCATCACCAGCCTGGAGCGCTGGCCGGCCTTGCCCGACCTGCCGACCATCGCGGAATCCGCGCTGCCGGGCTTCGATGCCGGCATCTGGTGGGGCGTCCTGGGTCCCGCGAACCTCCCGGCCCCTGTCCTTGCCGAGCTGAACACGGGGGTGAACGCCTCGCTGCAGGAGCCGGAGACGCGGCAGACCCTGGACCGGCTCGGCATCCAGCCCATCGGCACCACGCCCGAGGCCTTCGAGCAGCGCATCCGCCGCGACATGGACCGCTTCGCGACGCTGATCCGCGAGGCCGGCATCCGGCCGCCCGAATGAGCGCCGCGATCCGCCACGGCTATGCGCAGACCCCGCGCGGCGCCGTCCACTATGCCGAGGCGGGCGAGGGTTCGCCGCTCCTGCTGCTGCACGCGACCCCGCGTTCGCATCGCGCCTTCCGTCACATGCTGCCGCTGCTGGCGCCGCATTTCCGCGCCATCGCGATCGACGCACCGGGCTACGGGGCCTCCCACCGGCTGCCGGGATGCGTGGACATGGCCTGGTTCGGGCAATCGCTTGCCATGATCCTGGACGGGCTTGGCCTGGAACGGGCGCATGTCTTCGCGCTGCATACCGGCAACAAGATCGCCGCTGCCTTCGCGCGCGATTTTCCGTCCCGCATCGACCGCTTCGTCTTCGCTGGCCAGACCCACAGCATCATCATTGAAGGACCGGACCGCGAGCGCGAGATCCGCGCCTTCTGCGACCGCTTCTTTCCGCACTACGCCGCGAGCCTCGACGGCGCGCACCACCTGCGCGACTGGGTGGCGACGCATGCGATGATCGAGGGCCACTGGTGGCCCCAGAAGCTTCTCACCGGCGCCGAAGTGACGCCGGAGGACATTGCCGCCGCCGAGATCCGCGTGCTCGACCATCTGCAGGGCTGGCGCAGCATCGTGCCGACCTACCAGGCCATCCTCGGTTTCGATTTGCCCGAGGCGCTGCGCCGGGTGCAGGCACCGACCCTGGTGCTGGAGCTGCATGCCGCCAACGAGGCGCACCTGCCCCACCAGGCCGAGCGCATCTGTGCGATCATGCCGCGTGCCGCGGCTGGACACGTCATGGATGCCGACGGGCTGACGCCGGAGCGGCGCCCTGAGGCCATCACCGACGCCTTCCTGCCCTTCCTCCTCGCGGAGATGGCGCCATGATCACCCGTGCCCGCTTCCTCGCCGGCCTCGGCGTCGTGCTGACCGCGCCGCACCTCGCCCGAGCCGAGGAGCCCGGTCCGACGCGCATCGTCGTGCCCTTCGCGGCCGGCGGGCCGGCGGACCTCGTCGCACGCACGATCGCTGCGCGCATGGCCGAGGCCATGGGTCAGACCTTCATCATCGAGAACCGCGATGGCGCAGGCGGCAATATCGGCACAGCTGCGGCGGCGCGGGCGGCGCCCGACGGACGCACGCTGCTGCTCGGCACCAACGGTCCGCTGGTGATCAATGTCAGCCTGCTCGACTCCTTGCCCTTCGACCCGCTGAAGGATTTCTCGCCGATCAGCTACCTGGCGTCGGTGCCGCTCTACCTCGCGGTGCCGGCGGCGCTGCCGGCGCAGACCGTGAAGGGGCTCATCGCGATGGCCCGCGCGCAGCCAGGCTCGGTCTCCTACGCCTCCTCCGGCATCGGCAGCGGCGGCCATCTCGCTGGCGGCCTGCTGGCGTACCGCGCCGGCGTGCAGATGACGCATGTGGCCTATCGCGGCGCCGCGCCGGCGGCGACGGACCTGCTGGCCGGACGCGTCCAGATGCTCTTCGTCGGCATGCCGGTGCTCGAGGCGCATCTGCGCGAGGGCCGCATACGCGTGCTGGCGGTGGTGACACCGCGGCGCACCACGGCGCGGCCGGACATCCCGACCGTCGCCGAGGCCGCCGACCTGCCCGGCTTCGAGATCGCCTCCTGGTACGGGCTGCTGGGGCCGGCCGGCCTGCCGTCCGCGATGGTGACGCGGCTGAACGCCGAGGCCAACCACGCCTTGCACAACCCCGTGGCCGCAGACCTGCTGTTCAATCGCAACGGGCTGGAACGGGTCGCAAGCTCGCCCGAGGAGTTCGCCGCGACCTTGCGCCGCGAGATTCCCGAATACGCCCAGATCGTGCGCCAGATCGGCGCGCGGCAGGAGTGAGCGCCATGCGGATCTGGCACCAGTCCATGGCACCGATTGCGCATCTGACGGGCTACACGGACGCCCTCGCGCGCCATGCGGCGCTGGCCTGCTCGCCGGGCGTGGAGGTGTACTTCAACGGCGCCGCCGAGGAGCCTTATCGCGGCACCACCCCGGCCGATCTGCTGCGCTACCCCTATGCCAAGCACGTGCTGGGCGAGGAAGCGATCGGCCACGCCCTGCGTGCCGAGCGCGAGGGCTTCGACGCCCTCATCCTCGGCAGCTTCAGCGAACCCTTCCTGCCCGAGATCCGCTCGCTGCTCGACATCCCGGTGGTCTCCATGCCTGAGGCCTCCATGCTGCTCGCCTGCTCGCTGGCGGAGAGCTTCGCGCTAGTCACGCTGGGTCCGTCCAACATCATCCGCGTGCGCAAGACGGTCGCGCGGCACGGGATGCAGGCCCGCGTCAGCGGCGTGCACGCCTTCGCGCGGCAATGGGACGAGGCGCAGCTGAACGCCGCCTTCGCCGACCCGGCTGCCCTCATCGAAAGCTTCTCGGAGGTCGCGCGGCGTGCACTGGCCGACGGCGCGGACCTCGTGATCCCCGCCGAGGGCGTGCTGAACGAGGTGCTCTTCCAGCATGGCCTGCGCGAGATCGACGGCGCCGCCGTCATGGACTGTGTCGGTGCCGCCTTGCTGCATGCCGAGATGCAGGTGAACGCGCGGCAAAAGCTCGGCCTTGCCGCCGGACGGCGGTGGGCACGGCGCCCGACGCCGGAGGTGCTGGAGCGGTTGCGCGCGGCGCAGCGCACCGCCCTCGACCTCCTCACCAGGGCATGACCTCCTACCGCAGGGACTTCCGATGATGCGATCCATCTACCTCGTGCTGGACATGGAAAACGACCTGGTGGCGGCCGACGGCCCCAATGGGAAGGGGCCGCTCGGACAGCAGGTGCAGGGGCGCGGCATCATCGGGCGGACGAAGAACGCCATCGCCAAGGCGCGCGCCGCCGGACTGCCGGTCGGCTATGTCCGCGTGGGCTTCTCGCCGGACTACCGCGAATGCCCCTCCACCTCCGCGATCTTCTCCGGCGCGCGGCAGCATGGGCTCTTCCAGCTCGGCACGCGCGGCACGGAGGTGCATGCGGAGATCGCGCCGCAGCCCGGTGACTTCGACATCGTGAAGCATCGTGTCAGTCCATTCTACGGCACCGGCCTCGAGCCCATCCTGCGTGCGCACCGCATCGAGCGCATCTTCTGCTCGGGCGTCTCCACAGTCGCGGTGCTGCAGGCGACAGTGCGCGACGCGCATGACCGAGACTATGCCGTGACGGTGCTGGAGGATTGCTGTGCCGCCGCCACGGCAGAGGATCATGAGGCTGGCATCCGCGCCCTCCAGCGCTTCGCCGTCTTCACCTCCTCGGACGCCGTGGACTTTTCCGCGTGAGCGCGCTGGCTCCGGGCGGGGAGACCGCCTTTCCCGACCTTCGGCGCTTCTTCATGCCACGCGCCGTAGCCCTGGTCGGCGCCACGGAGGACATCGGGAAGTTCGGCGGACGCTGCCTGAAGCAGATGCTCGATTTCGGCTTCCAGGGGGACGTCTTTCCGGTGAACCCGAACCGCAAGGAGGTATTCGGCCGGCCCTGCTACCCCTCGCTCTCCGCGCTGCCTTCCACGCCCGATCATGTGGGCATCGTGCTGCCAGCCAGGGCCTGCATCGCCGCGATCGCCGAATCCGGCCGACTTGGCATCCCCTTCGCCACCGTCTTCTCCAGCGGCTTCGCCGAACTCGGCACACCGGAGAGCGAGGCGCTCCAGGCCGAGCTGGTGCGCACGGCGCGCAGTGCCGGCGTGCGGCTGATGGGGCCGAACTGCAACGGCATGGTGAACTTCGTGGATGGCTTCGCGCTGACCTCCACCGCCACCATCTCCGGCCCGCGCCGCGCGGCGGGCGATATCGGCATCGCCGGCCAGAGCGGCGGCGCCACCCAGGTCAACGTGATGTGGCGCGCGCAGGAGCTTGGGCTCGGCGTCCGCTACCAGGTGAGCTCGGGCAACGACGCCGATCTCGACCTGCTCGACTACATGGCCTTCATGGTCGAGGACCCCGGCACGCGTGTGGTCCTCGCATTGGCCGAGCGCATCGCCGACGGTCCGCGCCTGCGTGCGCTGGCCGATCGCGCGGCGCAGCTTGAAAAGCCCATCGCGCTGATCAAGTTCGGCCGCACCGAGGCGGGCGCCAAGGCCGCCGCCTCACACACCGGCGCAGTGACGGGCGCCGATGCGGTGTTCGACGCGGCGGCGCGGCAGCTCGGCATCATCCGCGTGAACGACGCCGCGGAGCTGTACGAGGCGGCCATGCTGCTGCGCCAGCGGACGCGGCCGCAGGGCCACCGCGCGGCCTCACTTGCCATTTCGGGCGGCAACCTCGTGCTCTTCACCGACCTCGCAGCGGCGCACGGCATCACCTTCCCGGCCTTCTCGCCGGGAACGACGGAGAAGCTGCGCACGCTGATCCCGGGCTTCCTGGCGGTGAACAACCCGGCCGATCTCAGCGCGGGCGCGATCGGCGCGAAGGATCTTTTCGCGACGGCCGCGCGTACGCTGATGGAGGATCCCTCGGTGGACGTGGCGGTGCCGCTCATTACCTTCGCGCCGGCCGCCGATATCCGCGCGGTGGCGGCGATGGCGGAGACGGCGGAGAAGCCCGTCGCGATCCTCTGGACCGGGCGCTGCAGCGATGACGAGTCGGTGACACCGCAGGTGCTGGTTTTCGAGGGTCGTGCCGTCTTCCGCGACGCGCTGCCTTGCGCGCAGGCCATCTCGCGGAGCATGCGCTGGTCGGCGTTTCTGCGCTCGCGCGCGACCGCGGCCAAGCCGCAACGGCCGGCCGATGCCGATCCGGCCAAGGCGCGCGCGCTGCTGGAGATGGGCGGCACCAAACTCTCCGAGGGAGCCTCGCGCCAGGTGCTCGCCTGTTACGGGCTGCACGGCCCAGCCGAGCTGCTGGCCGCCACACCGGAGGAGGCCGCCGTCGCGGCGGGGAAGCTCGGCGGACAGGTTGTCCTGAAAATCCAGTCGCCCGACATCCTGCACAAGACCGAGGCCGGCGTGATTCGGCTCAGCGTGATCGGTGACGCTGCGGCCTACGCAGCGCGCGAGATCCTGGCCGCCGCCAAGGCCTATGCGCCGGACGCCTGCATCGAGGGCATCCTCGTGCAGGAGATGGTGACCGGCGGGCAGGAGATGCTGCTCGGCATGGCGCGTGATGCCACCTTCGGGCCGGTGCTCACGCTGGGCTTCGGCGGCATCCACGTCGAGGTGCTGCGCGACGTCACCTTCCGCCTGCCACCGATCACGCCCGAGGAGGCTCGGGCAGCGCTGGAAGAGCTGCGCCTTGCGCCGATGCTGCGCGGCGTGCGCGGCGCGCCGGCCGCCGACGTGCCGGCCCTGGCCGTTGCCATCGCGCGCTTCTCCTGGCTCATCGCCGATCTCGGAGAGATGCTGGAGGAGGTGGACGTGAACCCCCTCGCCGTGATGCCCGCAGGCAGCGGCGTACGCGTGCTGGATGCGCTGGTCGTGAGGCGGGTGTCCGTATGAGCCTGCTCCGCGAGACCCTGCCGGGCGGAATCCTCCGCCTCACCATCGACCGCCCCAAGGCGGCCAATGCACTGAACCGCGCGCTGCAGGAAGCCCTCATGGAGGCGCTGGCCGCGGCCGGGCGCGACGCCGAAGTCCGCGCCGTGCTGCTGGCTGGCGCCGGCGGCCGCGTCTTCAGCGCCGGCGCCGATCTGCGCGAAGTGCTGCACGAAGACCCGGGCGAGGCCCGCGTGATCCGGCGCAACCTGCTGATGGGTGCGCTGCTTGCCGTGCTCGACTGCCCGCGCCCGCTGATCGCAGTGGTGCGCGGCAAGGCAGTGGGCGGCGGCGCCATGCTCGCGCTGCTGGCTGACGAGCTATTGATGGAAGCGGGCGCGTCCCTCTCCATGCCCGAGATCGCCCTCGGCATGGCCTCGCCCATCGGGGTCTCGGCCGTGGCCGCTCGCGGCGGACGTGCGGCTGCGCAGGCGCTGCTGCAGGCTGGCGAGGCGATGGATGCGGTCACGGCGCAGGTGGCCGGCCTCGCCGACGCCGTGCTTCCCGACGACGTGCTCGATGCCGCCGCTCTCGCGCGCGGCAAGAGACTCGGCGGCTTCGACCCAGGCGCCTATGCCGCGAACAAGGCCTGGATGAACGCGCCCCTCCGCGAGGCGCTGCGGCGCGCGGCCGAGGCTGCCGCCCGGACCACCACGGGAGACCCTGTGCATGCGTCTTGAACCCTCCGAGGAGCTCGCTGAGCTGCGCGGCCAGGTGCGCCGCTTCGTCGAGGACAAGCTGGACCCCATCGCGGCCGAGATCGACCGCACCGGCGAGGTGCCCGACGCGGCTTGGACGCTGCTGCGCAAGCAGGGCTGGCTTGGCCTGCTGCTGCCGGCCGAGGCGGGCGGCGGCGGTGCCGACCTCATGACCTATTGCGTCGTGATGGAGGAGGTCGCGCGCTCGCACCGCGTCTTCACCCTTATCATGGACGCGACCAGCGGCCTCACGCCGCTCGGCATCCTGAATCACGGCTCGCAGGCGCAGAAGGATCGCTGGCTCAGGGGTCTTACGGACGGCACGCTGCGCGCCGCCTTCGGCCTCACCGAGCCCGATGCCGGCTCCGACGCCGCCTCCATGCGCACGCGGGCAGAGCGCGTGCCGAGCGGCTGGAAGATCAACGGACGCAAGCACTGGATCAGCGGCGGTCACGCGGCGGACGTGGTGATGGTCATGGCCGTGACCGATCCGGAGAAGCGCGCGCATGGCGGCATCGGTGCCTTCCTTGTCGAGCGCGGCACGCCGGGCTTCGAGGTCACGCGGGTAGACACCACCATCGGTTCCGAGGCGATCAAGCTCGGCGAGCTGACCTTCACCGATTGCGTCGTGCCCGACGAGGCGCTTCTCGGCGGTCCGGGGGACGGCTTCGGCATCGCCATGGGCTCGCTGACCAACGGCCGCCTGGGCGTCTCGGCCGCCTGCATCGGCGCGGCCGACCGGCTCCTCGCCATGGCTGTCGAGCACGCGAAGCAGCGGATCACCTTCGGCAAGCCGCTCGCCGAGCGCCAGGCCATCCAGTGGATGCTGGCGGACAGCGCCATGGAGATCGAGGCGGCGCGCGCCCTGCTCTATGAGACGCTGCGCAAGGTGGTGGCCGGTCAGCCCCTCGGCACGCTCGCCAGCATGTGTAAGGTGGTCTGCACGGAGATGGTGGGTCGCGTGGCCGACCGCTCGGTGCAGGTGCATGGCGGCATGGGGCTGGTGCGGGGCTTCTCCGTCGAGCGCTTCTACCGTGACATCCGCCACTACCGCGTCGGCGAGGGCGCCTCGGAGATCCAGCGCATGCTCATCGCGCGGGACCTGTTCAAGTGAGTGCTGCCCTGCTGCACGGAGCGGCTATCGCGGGCATCGGTGAGAGCCGCCTCGGCCGCGTGCCGGACATGCCGGCGCTGGCCCTGCAGAATGAGGCTGCGGAGGCCGCGCTGACCGATGCGGGGCTGACCTTCGCCGATGTGGACGGGCTCCTCACCACGCCGCTGCGCACGGAATCCTGGCCCATGCCCTGCGGCGTGGTGGCCGAGGGGCTCGGCATCAGGCCGCGCTACATCGCGACGCTCGACGTCGCGGGCGCCTCCGGCTGCTCCATGGTGCTGCACGCGGCGATGGCCATCGCCACGGGCCAGGCGAGCACCGTGCTCTGCGTGGCAGGCCAGCCCTTGCTCTCCCATCGTGGCCGCAACGAGACGGTGAAGGCGCTGTCCGGCGCCGGCTGGGCGCATCCGGATCTCGAGGCGCCCTACGGCCCGATGGTGCCGACGCTCTACGCTCTCTTCGCGCAGCGCCACATGGCGGAATACGGCACGACGCCGGAGCAGCTCGCCGAGGTGGCCGTCGCCATGCGCGGCTGGGCCGGCATGAACGAGAACGCACAGAAGCGCGAGCCCATCACCATCGCGGACGTGCTGGAGTCACCCTTGGTGACCTCGCCCTTCCACGTGCTGGACTGCGCGCTGGTTTCCGACGGCGCCGCGGCCTTCGTCGTGACGGGCCTGGAGCGCGCGCGCGACCTGCGGCAGACGCCCGTGCGCCCGCTGGGTGGGGGGCACGGCTTCAGCCACACCTATGTCGGCGACTACGACGCACCCGCCGTCACGGGCGCGCTGCATTCCGGCCGCGAGGCCTTCCGCCAGGCCGGCGTGACGCCGGCCGACATCCAGGTCGCCGAGCTCTACGACTGCTTCACGATCACCGTAGTCGCGGAGCTGGAGGATCTCGGCTTCTGCGAAAAAGGTGAGGGCGGCGCCTTCGTCCAGGGCGGGCGCATCGGCCCCGGCGGCGGCTTCCCGGTGACGACGCATGGCGGGCTGCTCTCTGCCGGGCATCCGGGCCTCGCAGGCGGGATGTTCCATGTCATCGAGGCGGCGCGGCAACTCCGCGGGCAGGCCGGGAAGCGGCAGGTGCCGGGGGTGGAGCTGGCGCTGGCGCACGGCAATGGCGGGATCATCGGGCTGCATTGCTCGGTGGTCCTGGGGAGGGGCTGACCGATGCGTGCTCTGCTCGAGGGCTACGCGCAGGACCGGCTGGTCCTGCCGGTCTGCGATTCCTGCGGCTCGGCCCATCTCTACCCGCGGCCGCGCTGTCCGCACTGCGGTGGCACGCGCTTCCACGGCGAGGCGGTGAGCGGCCGCGGTGAGGTGACAAGCTTCTCCACCGTCCACCGCGCGCCCTCGCCGGAATTCGCGGGCTCCGTCCCCTACACCATCGGCCTCATCCGCCTGGAGGAAGGCCCGCAGATGATGGCCTGGATCGTGGACACGCCGCCCGATGCCGTGCGCACCGGCATGCGCGTCACCCTCCGCTTCGCCGAAATGCCCTGCGGCGAGCGCCGGCCAGTCTTCGCGCCATGAGCGCGGCGGTCCTGCCGGGGGTGAGCGACGGCATCACCTGGGTCACGCCCGACCTTCTGCTCGACGCCGAGGACCGGCCGGAGGCCGCCCGCGCCTTCCGCGAGAGGCGCCCGTCGGACTTCATCAGGCG
>DASQVL010000469.1:0-11162 GCA_035640795.1 Crenalkalicoccus sp.
GCAGCGCGCCAGGGCGCGGGGGACGTCCATGAAGATCGAACGGATCGAGACGCTGCGCGCCGATGCCGGCTGGCGGCTCTTCTCCTTCCTGAAGGTCACCACGGATGACGGCCTGGTCGGCTGGTCCGAATACAATGAGAGCTTCGGCTCGACCGGCCTCTCCGCGGTCATCGAGGGGCTGGCGCCGCTGCTCATCGGCCGCGACCCGACGCGCTTCGAGGCGGTGACCGCCTTCCTGCACGTGATGACACGGCAGTCCCGCGGCGGGCTGAACCAGCAGGCCATCGCCGCGATCGAGAACGCGCTGCTCGACATCGCGGCCAGGGCCCGCGGCATCCCGGTCTGCGCCCTGTTCGGCGGGCCGGTGCGGGAGCGCATCCCGGTCTACTGGTCGCACTTCGCGACCTACCGCGTGCGCAACGCCGCCCATATGGGCGTGCCGGCCATTCGCACGCGGGAGGAGGTGGCGCGCCACGCGGCGGAGGTGAAGGCGCGCGGCTTCCGCGCGCTCAAGACCAACATCCTGATCCCCGGTCCGGACGGCGCGCTGATGCAGTACAGCCCGGGCTTCGGCCGCCATGCCGGCTGGCCGGAGCTCAATTGGGACAACCGCACCCTCGCCCTGCTGCGACAGCACCTGAGGACCATCCGCGACGCGGTCGGGCCGGAGATGGGCCTCCACCTCGACACCAATTTCCACTTCAAGACCGAAGGCTATCTGCGCGTCGCCGAGGCGGTGCGCGACTTCGACCTCACCTGGCTCGAGATCGACACCCAAGACCCGGCGGCGCTGGCGACGGTCAAGCGCGCCGCGCCCTGCCCCATCGCCTCCTGCGAGACCCTGCACGGCCGCCGCGAATTCCGCCCCTTCCTCGAGCACTATGCGATGGACGTGGCGATCGTGGACGTGATCTGGAACGGCCTTGCGGAGAGCCTGAAGATCGCCGCCATGTGCGACGTCTACGAGGTGAACTGCGCGCCGCACAATTTCTACGGCAATCTGTGCAGCATGATCAGCGCGCACTTCTCCGCCGCCATCCCGAATTTCCGCGTCATGGAGATCGACCTCGACAGCGTCGCCTGGCGGGACGAGTTCACGCCGCCGCCGGTGATCGAGAATGGCGAGCTGGTGCTGCCCACCGGCCCGGGCTGGGGCGTCGAGGTGGATGAGGCCGCAATCCGCGCGCGGCCGCCGAAGGGGTAGAGGGAGGGACGCATGGCCAGGTTCAGGATCGTGACACCGGCGGGTGCCAGCTTCACCGTCGCCGGCGGCGGCTATGACTATGAAATGGAGGCGCTGCGCGGCCTGGATGCCGAGATCGTCGAGGCGCCGACCGAGGAATCCGCCTTCATCGCCGCGGCGCGGGACGCCGATGCGATCTACGCCAAGGGCATCCCGATCACCAAGGCGATCATCGACAGCCTGCAGAAATGCCGCGTCATCTCGCTCGGCTCCGTCGGGGTGGACAGCGTGGACGTGAAGGCCGCGACGGAGAAGGGCATCCCCGTCACCAACGTCCCCGACACCTTCATCGAGGAGGTGGCCGACCACGCCATGTGCCTGCTGCTCGCGGGCTTCCGCCGGCTGATCGAGCAGGACCGCATGGTGCGCGAGGGCCGCTGGAAGGAAGGCCGCCCGGCGCTGCTGAAGATCCCGCGGCTGATGGGCCAGACCCTCGGCTTCGTCTCCTTCGGCCGCGTCGCGCGCGCCGTCGCGAAGCGCGCCGCGCCCTTCGGCCTGCGCATGATCGCCTACGACCCCTTCGTCGAAGAGATGCTGATCTCCGACTGCGGCGTCATGCCGGCGACGCTCGACGAGGTGCTCTCCCAATCCGACTTCATCTCCATGCACGCCCCGGCGCGGCCCGAGGTGCACCACATGCTGCGGGAGGAGCATTTCCGCCGCATGAAGCCCTCCGCCATCTTCGTCAACACCGGCCGCGGCCCGACGGTGGAGGAGGAGGGCCTGATCAAGGCGCTGCAGGAAGGCTGGATCGCCCATGCCGCGCTCGACGTGCTGGAGACCGAGCCGCCCTCCCACAACAACCCGCTGCTGCGCATGGAAAACGTGACGCTGACTGCCCATGTCGCCTCGGCCAGCGCGCGCTTCGACGAGGCGCGCAAGCGTCGCGTCGGGCATGAGCTCGCCCTGGTGCTCTCCGGCAAGTGGCCGATGTCCTGCGTGAACCCGGCGGCGCTGCAGAACACCACGCTGCGCCGCTGGCAGCCCGTCGGCATGGGCCGCGGGCCGAACAGCTGAGGGAGGGCGCGCCATGGCCAGCAGGATCGCCATCGTCACCGGCGCGGGCTCGGGCGTCGGCCGCGCCTCCGCCCTCACCCTCCTCGCCGCTGGCTGGTCGGTCGCACTGGCTGGCCGCCGGCGCGACGCGCTGGAGGAGACGGCGGGCCTGGCCGGGCAGGCGGCCTCGCGCGCCCTGGTGCAGCCGACCGATGTCGGCGACCCGGCCTCGGTCGCGGCGCTGTTCGCCGCGGTGAAGGCGCGCTTCGGCCGGCTCGACTTCCTGTTCAACAATGCCGGCGGCAACGTCCCCGGCGTGCCCTTCGAGGATCTGGCCTACGAGGACTGGGCGCGCGTGGTGCAGGTGAACCTCACCGGCTCCTTCCTCTGCGCGCAGCACGCCTTCCGCATGATGAAGGAGCAGACGCCGCAGGGCGGGCGCATCGTGAACAACGGCTCCATCTCCGCCCATGTGCCGCGGCCGGACAGCATCGCCTACACGGCGACCAAGCACGCCGTGACGGGCCTGACCAAGACCATCTCACTCGACGGCCGCAAATACGACATCTGCTGCGGGCAGATCGACATTGGCAATGCCGCCACGCCGATGACGCGCCGCATGCAGCAGGGCGTGAAGCAGGCCGATGGCCGCATCGCGACCGAGCCCACCATGGACGTGCAGCACGTGGCGGACACGCTGCTGATGATGGCGAACATGGCGCTCGAGGCGAACATCCAGTTCGTCACCGTGATGGCGACGAAGATGCCCTTCATCGGGCGGGGGTGAGCGGGCCCTCTCTTCGCCGGCCGCTCGGCCCGGAAGACTGCGCCGGCTCGCGGCATTGTGGCACGCCGTCCATGCCGGCCTCTGGCATGAGTCCGCCATCCTCGCCCCGACCGGCGCCGTCCGGGCGCTGATCCGGGGCCGGCCCAAACCCTGCGGCGTCCGGACCTTCGCGATGCTCTGGGGGATGCACAAGGCGCCAGGCTGAATGTTCTCCCTGGCGTACGGAACCTGAACGAAGGGATACTGCCGAGCACGAGTTCTTTCTGCGAAGCTTCCGGAGCCGGAAGCCCATGAACCTGCTCTTCCCCGTCTCGGCCACCCTCTCCCACGCCCATGCCCATCGGGCCCATGGCGTGACGGCTTGGCGCGCCAGCCCGGTCGGCGCCTGCGATGCCGGCACGCTGCAGGACCCGCTGGACGCCATTGCGCTCGGCGCCTATGGCGAGGTCGCGTGCCTGACCGGACATTGTCCGGGCCGGCGGCGGCTGGGTTCGTTTCGACATGGCCGGCGGCCGCGCGAGCCGGGCCGCCCATGCCCCGGCCCACGCCGGGCAGACGCGTGTCATCGCGATGGGTCGTCGCGGGGAGACGGAGCGGCTGGACGCCGCCTTCGCCGCCTGCGCGCCCGCAATCCCCGCCGGAAGATGGCGGGCGGGAACGATCCGGCTCCCTGAGGAGGCGACATGGACTACCAGTCCTTCTTCCAGAAGCAGCTCGACGGGCTCCGCCAGGAGGGCCGCTACCGCGTCTTCGCCGACCTCGAACGCCAGGCCGGCGCCTTCCCCCGCGCGACGCACCACCGGGGCCGCGGGCAACAGCAGGTCACCGTCTGGTGCTCCAACGACTATCTCGGCATGGGGCAGCACCCGGCGGTGATCGCCGCGATGCACGAAGCGCTGGACCGCTGCGGCGCCGGGGCGGGGGGCACGCGCAACATCGCCGGCACCAACCACTACCACGTGTTGCTGGAGCAGGAGCTGGCCGGGCTGCATGGCATGGAGGCCGCGCTGCTGTTCAACTCCGGCTACATGTCGAACTGGGCGACACTCTCCACACTTTCGGCCCGCCTGCCGGGCTGCGTGGTGCTCTCCGACGAGCTCAACCACGCCTCCATGATCGAGGGCATCCGCCATGGCCGGGCGCAGTACCGGATCTGGCGCCACAACGACCTGGACGATCTGCGGTCGAAGCTCGCCGAGCTCGACCGCGGCCAGCCCAAGCTGATCGCCTTCGAGAGCGTCTATTCCATGGATGGCGACATCGCGCCGATCGCCGGTATCTGCGACCTCGCCGAGCAATACGATGCGATGACCTACCTCGACGAGGTGCACGCGGTCGGCCTCTACGGCGCGCATGGCGGCGGCGTCAGCGAACGCGACGGCGTCGCGCACCGGCTGACGGTGATCGAGGGCACGCTCGCCAAGGCCTTCGGCGTGGTGGGCGGCTACATCGCGGGCTCGGCGGCGCTCTGCGACTTCGTGCGCAGCTTCGCCTCCGGCTTCATCTTCACCACCTCCGTCCCGCCCGCGGTCGCGGCCGGTGCCACCGCCTCGATCCGCCACCTGAAGGAGAGCGGCGCGGAGCGCGCGCGGATGCATCAGCAGGTGGCGCGCGTGCGCCGGCGGCTGGACGAGGTGGGGGTGCCGCACATGGACAACCCGAGCCACATCGTCCCGGTGATGGTGCGCGATCCGGTGGTCTGCAAGCGGATCAGCGACATCCTGCTCGACCAGTTCGGCATCTACGTGCAGCCGATCAACTACCCGACGGTGCCGCGCGGGACGGAGCGGCTGCGCATCACGCCCAGCCCGCTGCATTCGGACGAGGACATCGAGCACCTGGTCGCCTCGCTCTCCGCCATCTGGGCGGAATTCAGCCTGCAGCGCGCCGCCTGAAGCGTTCCGCTCCGAAGGACGCCGCATTGGCGGCGAAGTTCGGAATCCGGACACCAGACCGCGATCGTACCTGGCCTACGCGCCGAAGCCGGGCACGCCAGGCGTGCCGCGCGGGCGTAGCTTGGTTGAGCCCGCGAGCGTCTTTGGTGCGCGCGATGGCGGGCCCGCCGCGCCGGGTTGCGAGGCTTTCGCATCTACGTCTCCCTCCGATCCAGACGTTGCCAAGCGCGAAAGGCGATCTACTTTGCCTCGTCTTCAACTCGAGGGGGCTGGATCGGATGACGGAGTGTTTGCGTGGCCAGTCGCGCCGGACGCTGCTGCAGGCCGGCCTGACGGTGGCCGCCGGGGGCGCGGCTGCCCGCGCCACGGCGCAGCAGAAGCTGGCCAAGGAACTGATCATGTATCAGGACCAGCCGAAGGACGGGCAGCAATGCAGCAACTGCCAGCATTGGCAGCCGCCCAATGCCTGCGCGATCGTCGCGGGGGAGATCAGCCCGAATGGCTGGTGCGGCGCCTTCGCGCCGAAGGGTTGAGCTGACGACGGGCGCGATGCCGGTGCGCGTTTGTGTTGACACGCAAACGTCGTTGTAAGTCTCGCTCAAGCGCCGGCGCGGCCTCCGGCCGCTTGTTGCCCGGGCCCCGCCCCGCCTTCAACTTCCGGGGGAGGCGACCTAACCTCGCCGGCGACGCAGGGCGGGGGGCGCATGAGCGAGCCGACGAACCACTATGGCCCGACGGCCGCCCGGCCGCCGGGCCGCCCGGGGCGCGAGCTGCGCCCGGCTGGCCTGACGGTGGACGTGCACTCCCACGTGCTGGTGCCCGAGGCGGCGCACTTCGTGGCGCCGCACCTCGACCCCGCGACCATCCCACTCGCCCGCTTCGCGGTGCCGGAGACCCAGGCGCTCAACCGCAAGCAGGAGGCGGACCGGCGCCGCGTGTTCACCGACCTCGCCGCGCGGCTCGCCGAGCTCGACGCCATGGGCCTCGACATGCAGGTCTGCGCGCCGCCGCCGCCGCAATGCTACTACACCGTGCCGCTGGAGCCCGCGGTGCGGGCGACGCGCATGGTGAACGACGGCATCGCCGCCTTCTGCGCGGAGCGGCCGGACCGCTTCGTCGGCCTCGGCAGCGTGCCGATGCAGGATGCCGCCGCGGCGGTGGAGGAGCTGGAGCGCTGCGTCGGCCGGCTCGGCTTCAAGGGCGTGCAGGTGCTGACCAACGTGGCGGGGCGCGAGCTTTCCGACCCGGCCTTCGCGCCCTTCTGGGCCAAGGCGGAAGCGCTGGGCGCGCTGGTGATGCTGCACCCGAACGGCTTCACCGAAGGCCAGCGCCTCTCCCGCTTCTACTTCAACAACGTCATCGGCAACCCGCTCGAGACGACGATCGCGCTGCACTACCTGATCTTCGACGGGGTGCTGGAGCGGCACCCCGACCTGAAGATCCTGGCCGTTCATGGCGGGGGCTACCTGCCCGCCTATTCGGGCCGCATCGACCACGCCTGGGGCGCCCGGTCCGACGCGCGCGGCGGGCTGCCGAAGCCGCCCACCTACTATCTCCGCAAGGTCTATTTTGACAGCATCGTGTTCACGCCACATCAGCTGGAATACCTGGTGCGCGTCTTCGGGCCGAACCGCATCCTGATGGGCACCGACTTCCCCTTCGACATGGCGGAGGCGGATCCCATCGGCCATGTCGCGGCGGTGGAGGCCTTGGACGACACGATGCGCGCGGCCATCGCGGGCGGCAACGCGCAGCGCCTGCTGGGGCTGTAGGGCGCGGCGCGCCGGCCACAGCCGTGGTAAAAATGCCGGCGCGGCCGGTTTGGCCGTGCCTGCGCGGGGGGCAGGCGCGTTCACTAGGGGCAATGCCAGCCGCACCGCCCTGGAAGGATGTCGGTCCGGTCCGGTTTTGCCCGGGCGGCGTCCGGGATATGATGGGGGTTCGAACCCGGAGATCCGGATGCCGGATTTGCCTGCCCAGGGCCCGCCGCGCGAGGTGCACGCGCTCTCCTTCGAGGATGCGCTGGCGGAATTGGAGACCATCGTCGCCCGGCTGGAGCAGGGCCGCGGCAGCCTGGCCGAGGCGATCGGCGATTACGAACGCGGTACGGCGCTGCGCAAGCATTGCGAGGCGCAGCTGGCCGCGGCCGAGCAGCGCGTGCAGGCCCTCATGGAGGGGCCGGACGGCCCGACCTTGCGCGACGTCGAGTGAGGCAGGGGGCCGGATGACGACATTGACCGAGGCCGCGGGCCTCTCCCTGCCGCGCGCCATGGCGGAGGCGGCGGAGGAGATCGATGCGGCGCTCGATGCCCTGCTGCCCCCGGTCGAGGGGCCGGAGGCCCGGCTGTACGAGGCGATGCGCTACGCCGCCATCGGCGGCGGCAAGCGCATGCGCGGCTTCCTGGTGCTGGAGGGCGCGCGGCAGTTCAGCGTCTCCCGTCAGGCGGCGCTGCGCGTCGCCGCTGCGGTGGAGATGGTGCACGCCTATTCGCTGGTGCATGACGACCTGCCGGCGATGGACGACGACGATCTCCGCCGCGGCAAGCCGACGGCGCACCGCGCCTTCGACGAGGCGACCGCGATCCTGGCCGGCGACGCGCTGCAGGCGCACGCCTTCACCGTGCTGGCCGAGGATGCGACGCACAGCGACCCCGCGGTGCGCGCCGAGCTGGTCCGCTGCCTCTCCCGCGCCGCCGGGCCGCGCGGCATGTGCGGCGGGCAGATGCTGGACATGCTGGCCGAGCGGATGGCCGAGCCGCTGGACGAGCTCGCCATCGGCCGGCTGCAGACCATGAAGACCGGCAAGCTGATCAAATTCTCGGCGGAGGCTGGTGCGCTGCTCGGCAAGGCGGCGCTGCCGCTTCGCCACGCTCTGACCGCTTATGGCCGCGACCTCGGCGCCGCCTTCCAGATCGCCGACGACCTGCTGGACGCGACCGCAACCGCGGAGCAGACCGGCAAGCGCACCGGCAAGGACGCAGCGGCGGGCAAGGCGACGCTGGTCGGGCTGCTGGGGCTGGAGCGCGCGCGGGCACAGGCCGAGAGGCTCGTGGCCCAGGCGAAGGGTCATCTTGACGGATTCGGGGAGAGGGCTGTCCTGTTGAGCATGCTTGCCGATTTCTCCATCGAGCGGAGGAGCTGATGTCCCCCGCCCCCGCCACCCCGCTCCTCGACCGGGTCCGCACACCCGCCGACCTGCGGAACTTCTCCGCCGAGCAGCTGAAGCTGCTGGCGCAGGAGCTGCGCGCCGAGACCATCGATGCGGTCAGCCACACCGGCGGCCATCTCGGTGCCTCGCTCGGCGTCGTCGAGCTGACGGTCGCCATCCACGCGGTGTTCGACACGCCGCGTGACCGGCTGATCTGGGATGTCGGCCACCAGGCCTATCCGCACAAGATCCTGACCGGCCGGCGCGACCGCATCCGCACGCTGCGCCAGGGCGGCGGCCTCTCCGGCTTCACCCGCCGGAGCGAGAGCGAGTACGACCCCTTCGGCGCGGCGCACTCCTCCACCTCGATCTCCGCGGGCCTCGGCATGGCCACCGCGCGGGAGCTGAAGGGCGACGACCGGCATGTCATCGCCGTGATTGGTGACGGCGCGATGAGCGCGGGCATGGCCTATGAGGCGATGAACAATGCCGGCGCCTCCAAGGCCAACCTGCTGGTCGTCCTGAACGACAACGACATGTCCATCGCGCCGCCCGTGGGCGCGATGAGCGCCTATCTCTCCAAACTCATCTCCTCGCGCCCCTTCCTCTCGGTGCGGGAGGTGATGGCGAAGCTCGCGCGGCTCTTCCCGGGGCCGATCGAGCGCGCGGCCAAACGCGCCGACGAATTCGCGCGCGGCATCCTGACCGGCGGCACGCTGTTCGAGGAGCTTGGCTTCTACTACGTCGGCCCGATCGACGGCCACGACCTGGACCACCTGCTGCCGGTGCTGCGCAACCTGCGCGACGCCGAGCACCAGGGGCCGGTGCTGCTGCATGTGGTGACCAAGAAGGGCAAGGGCTACCCGCCGGCCGAGGCCTCGGCCGACAAGTATCACGGCGTCGTCAAGTTCAACGTCATCACCGGCGAGCAGCAGAAGGCGCCGCCCGGCCCGCCGAGCTACACCAAGGTCTTCGCCAACGCGCTGATCGCCGAGGCCGAGGCGGATGAGCGGATCGTCGCCGTCACCGCCGCCATGCCCTCCGGCACCGGCCTCGACGCCTTCGGCAAGCGCTTTCCGAAGCGGACCTTCGATGTCGGCATCGCCGAGCAGCACGCGGTAACCTTCGCCGCCGGCATGGCGACGGAGGGCATGAAGCCCTTCTGCGCCATCTATTCCACCTTCCTGCAGCGTGCCTATGACCAAGTGGTGCACGACGTGGTGCTGCAGCACCTGCCGGTGCGCTTCGGGATGGACCGCGCCGGCCTGGTGGGTGCGGACGGCGCGACGCATGCCGGCAGCTTCGACATTGCCTATCTCGGCTGCCTGCCGGGCATCGTGCTGATGGCGGCGGCGGACGAGGTCGAGCTGATGCACATGGTGGCGACCGCCGCGGTGCTGGACGACCGCCCCTCCGCCTTCCGCTACCCGCGCGGGGAGGGCTTCGGGCTGGAGCTGCCGAAGCGCGGCACGCCGCTCGAGATCGGGCGGGGACGCATCGTCAAGGAGGGGACGAGCGTCGCCCTCCTCTCCTACGGTGCGCGACTCCGCGAATGCCTGAAGGCGGCCGATGAGCTGGGGGCGCGGGGCCTCTCCACCACCGTCGCCGATGCGCGCTTCGCCAAGCCGCTGGACACCGCGCTGGTCGAGCGCCTGGCGCGCGAGCATGAGGTGCTGATCACGATCGAGGAGGGCGCGGTCGGCGGCTTCGGCAGCTTCGTGCTGCAGCACCTGGCGCTGCGCGGAATGCTGGATGCCGGGCTGAAGGTGCGGCCGATGTGCCTGCCGGACCGCTTCATCGACCATGACGCGCCGAAGAAGCAGTATGACGAGGCGGGGTTGAACGCGCCGCAGATCGTTGCGACGGCGCTTGCGGCGCTCGGCCAGCACGCGGCGGCGCTGCCGGCGCGGGCCTGAGGCGGGGCCGGCCCGGCGCGGTCGAGCGTCGGGCCATGCTCCGGCTCCCGGCGAAGATGCTGGGGGAGGAAGTTCCCTTCCTCCCCCAAGCTCCCCTACACCACCTCCGCCCGCAGCAGCCGCGCCGCCCGCACCAGGTTCGCCACCGCCGGCCGCACCTCCCCCCAGCCGCGCGTCTTGCAGCCGCAATCCGGGTTCAGCCACAGCCGCTCCGCCGGCAGCCGTCGCAGTGCGCCCCGCAGCAGCCCCGCCATCTCCTCGGCCGAAGGCACGCGCGGGCTGTGGATGTCCCACACCCCGGGGCCGATCTCGTTCGGCCAGTCGAAGGCGGCGAAGGCTTCCAGCAGCTCCATCCGGCTGCGCGCCGTCTCGATGGAGATGACATCGGCATCCATCGCCGCGATGGCGCCGATGATGTCGCCGAACTCGCTGTAGCACATATGCGTGTGGATCTGCGTCGCGTCGCGCACGCCGGCGCTGGCCAGGCGGAAGCAGCCGACCGCCCAGCTCAGGTAGTCCGGCCGCTCCGCCGCGCGCAGCGGCAGCCCTTCGCGGAAGGCCGGTTCGTCGATCTGGATGATGCCGATGCCGGCCGCTTCCAGGTCCTGCACCTCCTCGCGGATGGCGAGCGCGATCTGCCGGCACACCGTGTCGCGCGGGATGTCGTCGCGCACGAAGGACCAGTGCAGCATGGTCACCGGCCCGGTGAGCATCCCCTTCACCGGCCGCGCTGTCTGCGCCTGCGCGAATGCGGCCCAGCGCACCGTCATCGGCGCCGGGCGCGCAACGTCGCGCCAGATGATCGGCGGCGCCACGCAGCGGCTGCCATAGGACTGCACCCAGCCATGCCGGGTGATGGCGAAGCCGGTCATCTGCTCGGCGAAGTAGCGCACCATGTCGTTGCGCTCGAACTCGCCATGCACCGGCACGTCCACGCCGGCCGCGTCCTGCCACCGCACCGCCTCCGCGATCAGCCCGCGCATCCGCGCCTCGTAGGCCTCCGCGTCGATCTCGCCCCGTGACAGCTGCGCCCGCGCCGCGCGCACCTCGGCGGTCTGGGGCAGGGAGCCGATGGTGGTCACCGGCAGGGGCGGCAGGCTGAGCCGCGCGCGCTGCGCCGCCGCGCGCACCGGATAGGGGCTGGCGCGCCGCTCCATCTCCGGCGTCACGGCGGCGA
>DASQVL010000470.1:0-9657 GCA_035640795.1 Crenalkalicoccus sp.
GCTGGCGGGGTGTTACTGAGCGGGGCGGGGGTTGCCCTTGGGGGAGGAAGGGAACTTCCTCCCCCAAGACCCCCACCTACCTTTTTCTCATCCCTTCTCCGCGGCGCTTTCCCGATCCGTCTGGAAGACTCCCAGCCCCCGCAAAGCTTCAACCCGTCCGACCCTGCTCCCGCAGGATTCCCAGAGCCCGCCGGAACGCCTCCGCCATCCGCTCGGCCGGCATGGCGCCGGAGAACAGCACGCGCCCCTGCAGCGCGAAGGTCGGCACGCCGGACAGGCCGAGCTTCCGGAAGCCCGCATCCTCCGCCCGCACCTCCTCCACCCCCGCCTCGCCGGCCAGCATCGCGGCTACGGAAGCCCGGTCCATCCCGGCCTCCGCCGCCACTTCCGTCAGCACGGCGCGGTCGCCGATATCCTCGCCGTCGTGGAAATAGGCGCGGAACAGCGCCTCCACGACCGCATCCTGCATGGCCGGCCCCTGCTCCCCCGCCAGGTGGATCACGCGATGCGCGTCCACCGTGTTCGGCGTCCGCCCCTGCCGGTCGTAGCGGAACTCCAGCCCCGCCGCGGCGCCGGCGGCGACGACCTGCGCGTCCAGCTCGCGCGACCGCTCCAGGTTACCAAACTTCCACGCGCGGTAGGCGTCGCGCTCCACGCCGCCCGCCGGCATGTCCGGGTTGAGCTGGAAGGGGCGCCAATGCACCTCGAAGCGCTCGCCCTCCGCCGCCAGCTCGCGCAGCGCACCCTCCAGGTGGCGCTTGCCGATCCAGCACCAGGGACAGATGGCGTCGGAGACGATGTCGATGCGCGACGGCGCCGTGATCTCCGACAACCGCGCGGCGCCGGCGGTGGCCGGAGCGGCGGGCACCGCGCAGCCATCGGGGCCGCAGGCGGCGGCATCGGTCGGGCGATCGTCCATGGCGGGCCTCCTCGCACGCCGGTCACATGCGACGGCGCCAGGCCTCGCTCAAGGGGGTCAGCCCTCCCGCACCTCCGTGCGGAACACCTTGCTCACGATGCGCCAGCCCTCCGCCGTGCGGTTCAGCACCAGGTAATCCGTGAAGTAGCGCGGCGGCAGCTGGCAGGCGACCTTCACGAAGGCGGTCTCCTTCCCGCTGATGTCGACCATCAGGATGCGGTCGTCCCGCGCCAGGCCCCTGGACGCGGCGGAAGGACGCGCGCGCACCATCTCGAACCACTGCTCGCGCGGCATGTCCATGACGTCGCCATCCTTCTCGCAGTAGAGATGGCTGACGGGATGGAAGGCAGCGCCGAGCTTCCGCACGTCGCCCTCGTAGAGCCCGTCCAGATAGGTGCGGATCACCGACTCGATCTCCACGATGGCGCTGGTCGCGGCGGCAGGGCCGCTGGCATCCGGCATGGCATCCTCCTTTCTTACGATCGCGCCATCATGCCATGCCGAGCGCCCCCTGGCAGCCCCGCCCGAGCCGGCCGATATTGGCCCGAGAGGGAGGGAGGGACGCATGGCTGACCCCACGCTGCGCCGCGCGCTGCAGGAGCGGCGCTTCATCCTCGCCCCCGGCGTCTTCGACATGATCAGTGCGCGGATCGCCGACGGCATGGGCTTCGCCGCGCTCTACGCCACCGGCTTCGGCACCGTGGCGTCCCATCTCGGCGTCGCCGATGTGGGGCTTGCCACCTACACGGACATGGTCGGCCGCGTCGGCGCCTTCGCGCGCGGCTGCCGCACGCCGGTGATCGCCGATGCCGATACCGGCTATGGCGGCCTGCTCAATGTGCGCCACACCGTGCAGGGCTACGAGGCGGCGGGCGTTGCCGGCATCCAGCTCGAGGACCAGGAGATGCCGAAGAAATGCGGCCATACCCCGGGCCGCCGCGTCATTCCGGCCGAGGAGATGGTGCTCAAGCTGCGCGTCGCCGCGGAGGCGCGGCGCGACCCGGACTTCCTGATCGTCGCGCGCACCGATGCGCGCACCACGCTGGGCCTTGCGGAGGCGATCCGCCGCGGCCGCCTCTATGCCGAGGCCGGCGCCGACGTGATCTTCATCGAAAGCCCGGAGAGCGAGGCGGAGATGGCGGAGATCGGTCGCTCCATCGGCAAGCCCCTGCTCGCCAACATGGTGGAGGGCGGGCGCACGCCGCTGCTTTCCGCCGAACGCCTGGCCGCGCTCGGCTACGCCATGGCGATCTGGCCGGCGACCGGCTTCCTGGCCGCGGCGGCGGCGCTGGAGCGCGCCTATGCGGCGCTGCGCGAAACCGGCGCAGCGAGCGCCGACGGCGAGGGCTACGGATTCGCCCGCATGACCGAACTCATGGGCTTCCCGGAAGTCTGGGAATTCGAGCGCCGCTGGGCGCAGGCAGGCGGCGGATGATGCTGCCGCGGGTCAAGGCGCTGGTCTTCGACGTGTTCGGCACGGTGGTGGACTGGCGGGAGGGCATCGCGCGCGAGGCCGGGCCTTTCCTCGCCGCGCAGGGCCGCGGCGACATCGCGCCGCACGCCTTCGCCGATGCCTGGCGCGCCAGGTACCAGCCGGCGATGGAAGCCATTCGCAGCGGCCGCCGGCCCTTCACGCGGCTCGACGTGCTGCACCGGGAGAACCTGGACGCGGTGCTGCGCGACCACGGCATGGATCCCGCTTGGGTCGGCGAGGCGGCGCTCGATGAGCTGAACCGCGCCTGGCACCGCCTCGACCCTTGGCCGGAGGCGGTGGCGGGGCTGGTGCGGCTCAAGCGCCGCTTCGTCATCGCGCCGCTCTCCAACGGCAACATCGCGCTGATGACGAACATGGCGAAGCGTGCCGGCATCCCCTGGGACGCCATCCTCGGCGCCGAGGTGGCGCAGGCCTACAAGCCGCAGCCGGAGGCCTATCTCCGCACCGCGGAGGTGCTCGGCCTCGTCCCCGCGGAACTCTGCCTGGTGGCGGCGCACAATGGCGACCTCAGGGCGGCGCGCGGCGCCGGCCTCGCCACCGCCTTCGTCCCCCGGCCGCATGAACACGGGCCGGGGCAGACGAGCGACCTTGCGCCGAGCGAGGCCTGGGACCTCGTCGCGCGCGACTTCCAGGACCTCGCCCACCTGCTCGGCTGCTGAGAGCGCCCGGGGCGCACGGCCCCATGCTCGCCCCAGCCGGGCCCGCCCTTACCCCAACGCCGCCGGCGCCGTCTCCGGGCGGCGCCCGAACCGCCGCGCCACCCACACCCCCGCCGGCCACAGCAGCGCGCCGAAGGTCATCGCCGCCAGCACCGCGCTCACCGGCCGCTCGACGAAGGGCAGCGGATTGCCATCCGACTTGATGAGCGAGGTGATGAAGTTCTGCTCCACCATGGAGCCCATGACGATGCCCAGCACCAGCGCCGCCACCGGGTAGCCGTTCCGCTCCATCACATAGCCCAGGATGCCGAACAGCCCGACCAGCAGCACCGCGAACAGGTTGTTCCCCGTCGCGAAGCTGCCCACCGCGCAGAGCAGGATAATCACCGGCATCACCGCCGCCCGCGGCGCTCGCAGCACCAGCGAGGCCATGCGGATCATCGCGATGCCGAGCGGGATCATGATGATGTTGGCGAGCACGAAGATGATGTAGAGCGCATACATGCTGGAGGCGCGCTCGGTGAACAGCGTCGGCCCCGGGTTCAGCCCCTTCATGTAGAGCACGCCGATGGCGATCGCCGTGATGGTGTCGCCCGGGATGCCGAAGAGCAGCGCCGGCACCCAGCCTGAGGCGAGCGAGGCATTGTTGGACGCCCCCGCCTCCACCAGCCCTTCCGGATGGCCGGTGCCGAACTTCTCCTTCTCCTTCGACCACTTCTTCGACATGGCGTAGCTGACCCAGGCGGCCATGTCGGCCCCCGCCCCGGGCAGCACGCCGATGATGATGCCGATGATGTTCCCCCGCCACATCGGCCATTGGTACTTCTTCGTCAGCATCCACTGGCCGGCCAGGATGGAGCCGAATTTCCGCCGCGGCATGGGCGGCGGCTCCGGCGTCACCATCGCCCGCATCACCTCGCTGACGGCGAAGACGCCGACCAGCGCCGGGATCGGCTCGATCCCGCCCAGCAGGTCCGTCATGCCGAAGGTGAAGCGCGGCGTCCCCGCCGGGTTCTCCATGCCGATGCAGGAGACCAGCAGCCCGAGCAGCATGGAGGCGATCGCCTTGATGGGCGAGGAGCGCGCCACCAGCGTCGCGCACATCAGCCCGAGGAAGGCGAGCCAGAAATACTCGAAGGTGGAGAAGGAGAGCGCCATCTCCGCCAGCGCCGGCGCCATCAGCACGAGGGAGAGCGTGCCGACGATGCCGCCGATCGCGCTGAACCAGAGGCCGGCGCCGAGCGCCAGCTCCGCCTGGCCCTTCCGCGTCATCGCATAGGCCTCGTCCGTATAGGCGGCGGAGGCCGGGGTGCCCGGGATGCGCAGCAGGCAGCCCGGGATGTCGCCCGAGAAGATCGCCATGGCGGAAGCGGTGATGATGGTCGCCACCGCCGCGATGGGCGAGAGGTAGAAGGTGACCGGCACCAGCAGCGCCGTCGCCATGGTGGCCGAGAGGCCGGGCAGCGACCCGACCACCAGGCCATAGACCGCGCTCGCCAGGATGGCGATCAGCACGTCGGGGGCGGCGACCAGCGCCGCGGCGTCGAGAAGCTGGCTCATCTCACCTCACCACGGCGCCGCCAGCAGGCCGTCCGGCAACGGCACGCGCAGCAGCTTGAAGAAGGCCAGGTGGACGAAGAGCGGCGCCACCAGCGCCAGCGGCAGCGCGAGGCGCGGCCGCGCGCCGAGCGCGAGCGCACCCACCAGCACCATCAGCGCCGCCGTCAGCAGGAAGCCGAGCCGTTCCGAGGCCTGCATGTAGAACAGCAGCAGCGCCGGCGGCACCAGCGCGCGCAGCCCGTACCACCAGGGCTTCGGCGGGCCTTCCGCCTCTTCCGGCACCTCGAAGCTGTGGCCGATGCCGAAGGCGATCATCAGGCCGCAGAGGACGAGGCCGAAGCCGATCAGCATGGGGAAGGCGGCGGGGCCGACATCCTGGCCCGGCACCGCCGGCAGCCGGGACCCGCCCCAGGCGGCCGCGCCGCCCAACGCCACCAGGACCCCGCCGGTAATCCGGTCGGAGAGCTGCACGACCTTCCTCCTGCTCTTGCGGCGAGTGTAGCCGATCAGCCGCGCTCGACCATCCTGAGCCGCGGCGCATCAAGGCCCGTTGCGTTGCCGGGCGGATCGAGCCGCACCGCGTTCGGGTGCAGCACCGTGGCCTCGCCGAGCTCTGCCACGCTGCGGATGCCGGCCTGGGCGAAGGTGCCGCGGATCTCCTCGGCGAAGGCCGCGGTCGCGTGGCGCCCGCCCGCCTCCCCGATCGCGGCGACGGCCCAGAGGAAGGCGCGGCCGGCGAAGGTGAAGTCCGCGCCGACGGCGAGCGCGCGCAGCACGTCGAGCCCGGAGCGGATCGAGCCGTCATAGAGCACCTTGGCCCGCCCGCCGAGCGCTGCGGCGATCGCCGGCACCGTATCTATGGAGGCCGGCGCGGCATCGAATTGCCGCCCGCCATGGTTGGAGACCCAGATGCCATCCACGCCAAGCGAGGCGGCGCGCTCGGCATCCGCCGGGTGCTGGATGCCCTTGAGGACGAGGGCGCGCGGCCAGGCCTCGCGGAAGCGCGCGATGTCGTCCCAGGTGACGCCGGTCGTCATGCGCGCCTGGGCGAAGGCGGCGAGCTCGCCGACCGAGGCATTCTCGCCGACATATTTGCGCAGGTTCTCGAAGCGCGGCTGGCCGCGCCGCAGCACCTCGAGCGCCCAGAGCGGCGCGCGGGCGATGTCGAACACGGTGCGCGGGCGGAAGCGGAAGGGCACGGAAAGCCCGTTCCGCACATCCTGCACCCGCTTCTGCCGGAGCGGCACGTCGAGCGTGACGACCAGCGCATGCGCGCCCACAGCGGCCGCGCGGGCGATCAGGTCGAGCGCGATCCGGTGCCCGTCCTCCGGCACGCCGTAGAGCTGGAACCAGAAGCTGTCCGGCGCGATCGCCGCCAGCTTCTCCATGCCCACATTGGCCACGGTGGAGCTGACATAGGGGATGCGCGCCGCCTGCGCCGCCGCGGCCAGGATGGCATCCGCGCCGGGCCAGACCATGCCGATATTGCCCATCGGCGCGACGCCCACCGGCATGGCATAGTCCCGCCCGAACAGCCGCGTGCCGGTCTCCACGCGGGAGAGGTCGCGGGCGTAGCGCGGCAGGATGCGGACGGCGTCCATGGCCGCGCGGTTGTGCGCCACGTTGGGCGCGTTGTGGCCGACGCCGCCGGCGACGAAGTCATAGGCGAAGCGGGCGACGCGGAGCCGCGCCGAGCGCTCGGCGTCCTCGTAGGTGGGGAAGCGCCTGCGGTGCCGGGCCGCCTCGGTTTCGCCGGCATCCGGGCCCCAGCCCCGGGCGCTTACCCGCTCGCCATCCGCCATTGCGACGTTCCATCCCTCAGCCTGGCGGGGATTATGCACCGGTGATGGCCGGCGGGAACGGGGGCGGGGGCTTGGGGAGGCCATTGCCGTGATGGCCCTTGGGGGAGGAAGGGAACGTCGCCTTCGGCGACCCCCCAAACCCCCACCATCCTTTTTCTCATCCCTTCTCGGCGGCGCTTTCCCGGTCCGATTGGAAGACTCCCAGCCTTACCGCTGCGGGTTCGGCCCGCCCGAGGGCGGCCGCCCGCCGGCCGGCCCGGTCGCGTTCCCCGCCTCCGATCGGCCGACATCCGGCTGGTAGCTCCGCCGCTGCTCGTCGAATTGCTGCACCCCCGGAATGGGCGGGCGCGGATCGCCATGTGCGTCGCGCGCCCGGTCGTCGAAGCGGTCGGCGGCGGTGTCGCGGTTCAGCGTGCGGGAGGCGCGCTCGGCCGGCGTCTCGGCGCGCCCGTCGGAGCCCGCCAGCGCGGGCAGGAGGAGGAGGGCGGAGCGGCGGCGCATCGGCGGTCTCCCGTCTCGTCCCGGCAGGCAGAGCGGTTTCCGTTCGCCTGCGGAAGCAGCTCTACGTCATTCGTTTCGGAGCATCTTCACCCATTCGGGTGATTTCACCTGAATGGGATCTGCTCCGGAGCAGATCGCCGGAGGACGGCATCGTCCGGAGGCGCAAATCCGCTCAACGGGGAATGCTCAGGCCCGTCCCGGCGCCCAGCGCGGCGGCGGCATGCTGCCGGCCCGGGCGGTGATCGGGCCATAGGCCTCCGGCCGCCGGTGGCGCGCGAAGTCGAAGATCGTGCGGCGGCCAAGCTCGCACATCGCGAGGTCGCACTCCGCGAGGATCAGCTCGTCCTCCCAGCTCGTCGCCTGGGCCATGATCTCGCCCTGCGGGTTCACGATGATGGAATGGCCGAACAGCTCATGCCCGTCCTCGGTTCCCGCCTTGGCGGTCGCCACGGCGAAGCAGGCATTCTGGTAGCAGCCCGCCTGCACCGAGAGATGGCTGTGGAAGACGCGCAGGTGATGCGCCTCGAAGCCGCGATTCTCCATGTTCAGGCTGGGCGTGTTGTAGCCCAGCATGACCACTTCCACCTGCTGCAGGCCGAGCACCCGCCAGGCCTCCGGCCAGCGGCGGTCGTTGCAGATCAGCATGCCCAGATTGGCCTCGGTCCGCCCGACCGGCGCGCGGACCACCGGGAAGCCGAGGTCGCCCACCTCGAAGTAGCGCTTCTCCAGGTGCTGCACCCGGCGCTCGGGGTCGTACTCCGCGTGCCCGGGCAGGTGCACCTTGCGGTACTTCAGCACCACCTCGCCCAAGGGGTGGACGAAGATCGCCGTGTTGAAGTGCCGTCCCTCCGGCGTCTTCTCGGCATAGCCGAGGTGGAAGGCGATGCCGTACCGCCGCGCCGCCTCGAAGAGCGGGGCGGTGGCGTCGGAGGGCATGGCCGTCTCGAACCAGTGGTCCGCCGCGGCACGGTCCGCCTCGTACCAGCGCGGGAAGAAGGTGGTCAGCGCGAGCTCGGGGAACACCACGACCTCGGCGCCGCGGGCATGCGCGGTCTCCATCAGGCGGAGCATGCGGCCGACCGCGACCTCGCGCCCTTCGGCGCGCTGGATGGGGCCAAGTTGGGCGGCGGCGAGGACGAGGCGGCGGGCCATGCGGGTCAGCCCGCCCTGTCCACGGGAAGCAGGCCGATCTCCCGCGCCTTGATCTGCATGGCGAGGTATTTCGAGAAGATGCGGCACTGCGCCAGGCTGCCCGCGGTGAACCAGAGGCCCGGCTGCGCCGTCGGGCGCCACATGTTGCGCAGCTCGCCCTCCGCGTCGAAGCCCCAGACCGGCCCGATGCGCTCCGCCACCGCGTCGCCCATGGCGAGCCGCGCCGTCTCCCGCTGGTTGGCGTAGCCGGTCGCCAGCACGACGAGATCGGCCGGCACCACCGTGCCGTCCTTCAGCCGCGCGCCCTCGGCGCAGAAGCGCTCGATCGCGTCCCAGTGCAGCAGCCCGACCTCGCCCGAGACGACCAGGTCGGAGCAGCCGGCGTTGAAGTAGTAGCCGCCGCCCCTCTCCAGGTACATGAACTGCCAGCCCGTCCCGTCCGGGCCGGAGGTCAGGCGGAAGCCCCGCGCCTCGAGGCCCCGCAGCAGCGCCGCATCCGCCGCCCGCGCCGCCGCGGTCAGGCCCCGGTGCACCTCGCGCAGCACGGGGAAGGGGGTTGCGGTCGCCAGCAGGTCGCAATCGGCAAAGGGGATCGGCTCGTCGTACAGGGCGTAGGCCGATTGCGCCTCCTTCAGGCTCACCACAAGCGTGGGGCTGCGCTGCACCAGCGTGGCCTGCGCGCCGGCGGCGTGCAGGTCCAGCGCCACGTCATGGCCGGAGGTGCCGGTGCCGATGACGAGGGCGCGCTTGCCGCGCCAGGGCGCGCCGCTGCCGTAATGCCCGGCATGGCGCACGGTGCCTCGGTATTCCTCGAGGCCGGGCAGCTTCGGCATCAAGGGTATGGAGGAGACGCCGGTGGCGAAGACGATGTGCCGCGGGCGCATGACGCGCTCCGTGCCGTCGCCGCGGCGGAGCCTCGCCGTCCAGCAGCCGGCCGCCTCGTCCCATTCGGCATGCTCGAGTTCCGTCCCGGTCCAGAGGTTCAGCTCCATCGCCTCGGCGTAGATCCCGAACCAGTTGGCCAGCATGTCCTTCGGGATGAAGACCGGGAAGTTCGGCGGGAAGGGCATGTAGGGCAGGTGGTTGACGCGCGTCTCGTTGTGCAGCGTCAGCGCGTGGTACCGGGTGCGCCAATTGTCGCCGACCCGCTCCTCCCGGTCCACGACCAGGGTGTCCACGCCGAGCTGGGTCAGCCGCGCGGCCAGCGACAGCCCGGCCTGGCCGGCGCCCACCACCAGCACCGCGGGATCGCGGTCCGTATAGGCGCGCGCCCGGTTGCGGCGGTCCAGCCAGTTCTCGCCGCCGAAGTTCCGGCGCCAGTCCACGTTCTGCCAGCGCAGGCCGCCCGCCGGGTCCTCATGCCCGCGGATCTCGTCGAGCGCGGTGAGCAGCGTCGCCGCCACCGGGCCGCCCGCGCCCGGCACCAGCCGCGCGACGGCAAGCGCCGGGCCGATCGCCGTCTCGAAGCCGAGGATCGCCTCGACCACCTCCTCCCCGCCGCGCCGGAGGCGCCGGGGCGGCGTGCGGCCCGGGGCGAGGCGGACGCCCTGCGGCCGCACCGCCGGCAAT
>DASQVL010000471.1:0-5386 GCA_035640795.1 Crenalkalicoccus sp.
GATCGCCTGGAGCCTGCTGCCGAAGGACTTCCCTCCCGCGTCCACGGCGTAATCGCTGGTTCGCCCGGTTCCGCGACGACGGCACCTGGGAGCGGATCAACCATCACCTGGTCATGCTCGACCGCGAGCGTGTGGATAGGCGTGGAATAGGGACCCCGTTAGCGGGGTGATCGGCGTCCAAACGGGACCCCTCTGACGGCGGGGTTCAAGGTGGCTCTCGTGGTGGTGCGGGGGCCCGTTTGGGATGCTGGTGGTGGAGACGATCGCGCGGATCCGTCGGGCCTATTTCGTCCAGGAAAAATCGATCAAGGCGATCTGCCGCGAGCTGCACGTATCGCGGAAAGTCGTGCGCAAGGTGCTGCGTTCGGAGGCGACGGAGTTCCGCTACGAGCGTGAGCAGCAGCCGATGCCGCGGCTCGGGGCCTGGCGGGAGGAGCTGGACCGGCGGCTTGCGGCCAACGCGACGAAACCGACACGCGAGCGGCTGACGCTGATGCGGATCTTCGAGGGCCTGCGCAGGCTGGGCTATGCGGGCGGCTACGACGCGGTGCGGCGATATGCGCGCACATGGCACCGGGCCCAAGTCTCGAGCTCCGCTTCGGCCTATGTGCCGCTAAGTTTTGCGCCGGGCGAGGCGTATCAGTTCGACTGGAGCCACGAGGTCGTGCTGATCGGCGGCACGACGGTGACGGTCAAGGTGGCACACATGCGGCTGTGCCACAGCCGGATGCTGTTCGTGCGTGCCTATCCGCGCGAGACGCAGGAGACGGTGTTCGACGCGCATGACCGCGCGTTCGCCTTTTTCCGTGGCGCGTGCATGCGCGGGATCTACGACAACATGAAAACCGCGGTGGACGCGATCTTCGTTGGGCGCGACCGCGCCTACAATCGCCGTTTCCTGCAGATGTGCAGCCACTACCTGGTCGAGCCGGTCGCCTGCACCCCCGCGGCAGGGTGGGAGAAAGGCCAGGTCGAGAACCAGGTTGGGCTGGCGCGCGAGCGGTTCTTTTCGCCGCGGGTGCGGGTCAAGAGCTACGAGGAGCTGAACGCCTGGCTGCTGGACCAGTGCGTGGCCTATGCGCGGGCTCATCGGCATCCCGAGCTGCGCGATCAGACGGTCTGGTCGGTGTTCGAGGCCGAGCGTGCGGCTTTGGTGCCGTATGCTGGGCGGTTCGACGGGTTCCATGGGGTGCCGGCCTCGGTGTCGAAGACCTGCCTGGTGCGGTTCGACAACAACCGCTACTCGGTTTCGGCGCACGCGGTTGGGCGCCCGGTCGAGGTCCGGGCCTATGCCGAGCGGATCGAGTTGCGCCAGGACGGCAAGCTGGTGGGCGAGCATCGCCGCTGCTTCGGCCGCGACCAGACCGTCTATGATCCCTGGCATTACGTGCCGGTGCTGGCGCGCAAGCCGGGCGCACTTCGCAACGGAGCGCCGTTCAAGGACTGGCTGCTGCCGGCCGGGCTGGAGCGGATCCGGCGCAAACTGGCCGGTTCGGCCGATGGCGACCGGCAGATGGTGCGAATCCTGGCCGCGGTGCTGAGCGATGGCCTGCACGCGGTCGAGGCCGCCTGCGTCGAGTCACTGCAGCACGGCACGCACTCCGCTGACGTCGTGCTCAACATCCTGGCCCGGCGCCGCGAGCCGGCGCCGCCGATCACGATCCTGACCCCGGAGGCGCTGCGGCTGCGGCATGCGCCGGTGGCCGACTGTGCCCGATACGACAGCCTGAGGAGACCCGGCGATGGAGCGGTCCGAGATCTTGAGCACTATGGCGGAGCTGAAGCTCTACGGGATGAAAGCCGCCTATGACGAGATCATCGGCACCGCGGTCAAACGCCAGCACGAGCCGCAGCGCGTCGTCGGCGACCTGCTGACGGCGGAGATCAGCGAGAAACAGGCGCGCTCGATCCGCTACCAGATCAGCATCGCCAAGCTGCCCCTGGCCAAGGACATCGACGACTTCACCTTCAACGGTACGCCGATCAACGAGACGCTCGTGCGCGACCTCGCCCGCGGCGAGTTCCTGGCCCATCAGCGCAATCTGGTGCTGGTCGGCGGAACCGGCACGGGGAAGAGTCACCTCGCCATAGGCATCACCCGCGCCTGCATCCGCAACGGCGCTCGCGGCCGGTTCTTCAACGTGGTCGACTTGGTCAACCGGCTCGAGGCCGAGGGCCGCGCCGGTCGCCAGGGTCGGATGGCGGATTACCTCTGCCGCAAGGACTTCGTCGTGCTCGACGAGCTCGGCTACCTGCCATTCGCCCAGTCCGGCGGCCAGCTGCTGTTTCACCTGATCAGCTGTCTCTACGAGCAGACCTCGGTGATCGTCACCACCAACCTGGCATTCGGCGAGTGGCCGAGCGTGTTCGGCGACTCGACGCTGTCATGATGCCTCTCTGGTGGATCGGGTAGTTCGACGGACACCTGCCCTGAGGGCGGCAGCCCCCTCAGGGGACAGGAAGATCCGCCATGGCATCCCTTTAGCGATCTGCTCTCCGGACAGTTTGCCCTTGCGAAGCCAATCAAAGATGATCTGTGGAGTGATGCCGATCGCTGCGGCGGCGCCCTGCACCGAGTAGGTCCCATCTGGCCACCGCGGCGGGTTCGGCGCAGTACCGTTAATCTTGACGGTCGGGATTTGCCATCTCTTCCGTAGCACGTGGACCATATTGCCGGAGAACGGCGGCCCGTGCGCGGTGCGGAACCCTTCCTCGTTCAGGACTGCGGCAATCTCGCCGTCGATCTTGCGCAGCCGGTTTAGCTCGGCGATGCGCCCGCGCAACCGGTCCTCATCGCCATGCTGCGCATAGCCCTGCACGGTCCGTTGCAGCCAATGCTCGCTAGCCGCGCCGGTCTGCCAGACCACCCTGATCCACACATGGCCGCGCCGGCGCTTTTGGTCCAGCGTAACCTCCCTGATGACTAGGCGGACAATCTGTTTGCGCTCCGCCGAGGTGGTGGTCGCGGCGTGCCACAGCTGCGGCAGGTCTTCCCCGAGCGCCAGTATGGCCCGGCGCTCGTTTTCCGAGACCGACACCGCCTGCTCGCGACGCCACATCTCGTATTCCTGCTCGATCTGGTCAAGGCGCCGCAGTCGTTCTTCCCAGACCCGCTCGAGCGAGCGGGCAACCAGGCGGTTCTCCGGTTCGACCGCATCATACTGGCGCCGCGCCCGTTCGGCCTCGTAGCGTGCGCGCTCGCGCTTGAGCGACCACTGCCGCTCGAGGAGGCGGGTTTCCTGTTCGATCTCGCCCAATGCGGCCAGCGCGAGCACGATTCGGTCCGGCGCCAATGCCGCGAGCACCAACCGCTCGATCTCGGCATCGATCGCGAGTGCCCGCACCTCCTGACATCGTGGCATCGCCGCCGCGCTCTGGTCGGCCACGCACATGTAGACGGGATAGTTCCCCTGCGGCCCGGAATAGCGCAGGCACATGCGGCGGGCGCAGCGGCCGCAGCTGACGATCCCTTGCAGCAGCGCATCGCCCCTGCGCGGCGCGCCGTGCCGACCGAGTTCGTAATGGTTCACGTTGTCCGCCAGCTGCCGTTGGTTTGCCATGAACTCGCCCCACTCGATGTAAGCCGGGTGGGCATCCTGCAAACAGATCGACCACTCGGCCGGGGCGACCGCAACGCTGCCGATGCGGCCGCTCGCGGCGCGGCGCCGCAGCGGATCCGGCCGGCGCCGCCCATAAACATAGGCGCCGGCATAGGCCGGGTTCTTCAATATGTGCAGGACCCGGGCGCTGTCCGCCGCGCGCCAGACCACTTCGTGGGGCGCCGGACCCCGCAGCGGACGCACCGGCAGCAGCAGATGGGCCCGCCGCAGATACCGCATCACCGCCGTGGCACTGCGCAATTCGCGAAACTTGGCGAAGACCAAGCGTAGCCGCTGCTGCACCTCCTCGTCCGGATTGAACGTGACCGTGCCTTCGCGGGTCTGCACGAGTCCCGCCGGAAGCGGCATCCGCAGTTCGCCTCGTGCCGCTTTTTGGCGCTCACCCTGATGCAGGCGGATCTTGATCTGGTGCAGTTCCGCTTCGCTCATGATCCCCGACAGTCCCAACAACAGCCGGTCGTGATACGCCGCCGGATCATACAGCCGCTCGCCATCGGCGATCAGCACGCCGAACAGCGAGCACAGCTCGAGCAGCTGATGCCAATCGCGGTTGTTGCGCGCGAGCCGCGACGCATCCAGGCTTATCACCAGCCCGGCCTTGCCGAGACCGACTTCCGCGATCAGCGTCTGGAAGCCGCGCCGTTCGCTACTCGAGGCGCCAGATTTTCCGAGATCATCGTCGATGACGTGGACCCGCTCGCCCGGCCAGCCGAGCCATACCGCCCGCTCGACCAGCCGATACTGCAGCTCGGTACTTTCCTGGTGGTGACGGACCTGCCCGGGCGACGACTGCCGGACATAGACGTAGGCCAGCTTGGCCCGGTGCGCCGTCGTGATGCGCTCATCGCCCAACAACGTCGTGGTCAGCACGATGGTTCTCCTCCGATGATGGAGAGAGCGGCGGAAGCCGTTGCAGCATTCGGGCAACCTGCTGGGCCAGTTGGCGGCGATTCTCGGCTGGAAGCCGGTCCCACAACGGCGGCAGCCCGTCGATCGCTCCGCGCGACTGCGCCGCTATCGGCGTCAGCGGCGCAATCGCGCGTCGATTCCGTCCCGAATCCCTCATTGCGCGAGGCGAGCACGGCGCGGACGTGATTCGCCAATGGCAAGAGGGTCCGCACGGAAACGTGCGGCTGGGCGCTCGCCGGAGCTAGGAATGCCTCCGGCGGCGAGGCCAAATCCGTCGCCGTCCGCGGGATAGCGCGCTCCCGGCCGTCCGGAAGACGAACGACAACCAGCCCGGGCCCGCGACCTGAGGGTCGATCGACAACTGGGAAGCAGCCGCCATGCAGCGCATGGTGCGGGTCGACCACCCTGACCTGAGCGACTCGCCGGTCAACGATTGTGGCATCACGGAATCTTCGGCGACGCCAAGATGACGACAGCGCTGCTCGATCGCCTCACGCACCACTGCGACATCGTCGAGACCGGCAACGAGAGCTGGCGCTTCAAGAACCGGGCCTGATCTCCTCATCACGCCGCTTGCACCAGTGGGTCCGCAGGATCGACGCATGCGTCGATCCCGCGCGCCGCCGCGTCAGCCTCTTGACGGGCACGCCGCAGCGCGCGGGCCCCTCCTATGGACTACCGGCACAAGCCTCTCCCCCGGGGTCCCGATTGGCAGCCGATACGGGGTCCCGTTTCCAGGCCGATTGACAGACTTCCGGATGGTCGAGGCAAACGGCGAGGACGTTGCGGTGCTCTCCTCCATTCGCTGCGTCAATGCGGACTCGTGGGCCAACCCGGCCCAACACCTTCGAAGGCAG
>DASQVL010000472.1:0-7459 GCA_035640795.1 Crenalkalicoccus sp.
CAGCGAGACGTCGATCCCGGCATAGTGCTCCATGGTCGTCCCTCGATGATGCTTGGAGCAGGCCCAGGCCCGACTCCGTCCACGACACCATCACTCTGAGGGACGACCACCCCTGCCACCTACCCACCGGGTGGCCGGCCCTTACGCTATCTGGTACCGGAACGCCCGGGCGAGCGCCTTCACCAGCGCCGGGTCGGCCCGCGTCGGCAGGGCCGCCTCGCCGCTGTCCCGCGCCCGCGTCGCCACCGTCTTCCGCCCCGGCCGCCGCCGGATGGCCACCGGCACCCGGACCGTGATGCTGGTCGCCACCGTCATGCCGCCGCCCTCAAGGCTCCGGGCGCGATCGCGGTGAGGTCCCGGACCAGGCTGGCCAGCCCGTCCAGCCGCAGCCGCACGTCGACGCCGGCTTCGCCGACCTCCACCCGGTCGACCAGCAGCCGCACGATCCGCGCCTGCTCCGCCGGGAACAGCTCGTCCCACAAGGGTTCGAGCCGCTCCAGGGCAACCAGCACCTCATCCTCGGTCACGTCCGGGTCGGTGGCTCGTGCGGCCCGCCAGGTGCCCACCACCACCTCCGGCTGGCGCAGCAGGGCGCGGATCTGCGCCACCACCGCCCCCTCGATCTCGGCGGCAGGCACGCGGGCGACGGCTGGCCCATCGGCCGCGCCGCCCTTCAGCACCGCCTGGCTGACGTAGTAGCGGTACATCTGCCCGCGTCGGCCGCAGGCACGGGTCGGCGACATGGCCCGGCCGTCGCTGCCGAAGACCAGGCCGCGCAGCAGGGCCGGCGTCTGGCATCTGGATCGGTTGGTACGGAATGTGGGTTGACCTGCAAGATGGCGTGAGCGGCGTCCCATTGTGCCTGGCCGATAATGGCCGCGTGCTCGCCGGGGTAGAAACGTGCTCTTGTCCGCTTCAGCGTCGGCCTCCTGGGCCTCGCCAAGCGCCGCAAGCGCCACGTCCGTCGCCTGGCCTGCGATCGCGCTGCGCCGGCGTCAGTGAGGCGCAGGACCACCAGCGTCCGTCCAGGTTCCAGGCGACGCTTGGCTCAGGCCCCTCGCCGTCCACAAGGCCAAGCAGGCCAGCCTTGAGCAGCGCCTTGGCAACTGCGCCGCGTGGCGCCGGCGGCAGCGTCGCAGGCGGCAGCGAGATGCCGTCCGGGTGCTCGACAGCCCGCTGCAGTATGGCGGCCTGACCATCGGTGAGGCTCATGATCGGGTCTCCGTGCAGGAACCGATCCCCCCCCCCCCGGCGCCGCGTCCTACGACCCGAAGCCCCGCCGATTGCCGGTCAGGGCGCGTGCGCCGGAGAACCGCCGTGCGCGAGCGACCATTCACTCTGCTCCGCCCCCGAGCCAAGCGGAAATGCGTCTGGCGATCTCTGATTCGACTGGTGGGACCGGTGCATGAAGCCACCACGGCTGGCTGGGCTGTCCCCCCTTCAATGGCCTGGACGGCATCGCGGCGACCAGTCGCGGGCTGCTGCTGGACGCGCAGAGCCGCTCCAGCACCTCGCCAGGAGCGGTCTGCTGGTACTCGGTCAGGCTGTGCGGGAAGGCGAGACGGTGGCGCGGTCGAGGAGAACGTTCTGTGCTGCATGGCGGTGGCTTCGTCTGATGGATCGCGGCCGCCGCGACGGCGCGCGCGGCCCTGGCGCGGCGGGCGACGGCGGGTTCACAGGCGCTTGCGGACCTCCTCCGCCACCGCCTCCGGCGTGATGCCGAAATGCCTGAACAGCTCCTGCTCGGGGCCCGAGGCGCCGAAGCCGCTCATGCCCACGAATCCGCCGTCCTCGCCGACGTAGCGCTCCCAACCCAGGCGCATCGCCGCCTCCACCGCGACCCGGACGGTGCCGCGGCCGACGACCTGGCGGCGGTAGGCCTCGTCTTGCCGTTCGAACAGCTCCCGGCTCGGCATCGAGACCACGGCGGTGGGCACGCCGTCGGCCTGCAGCATGGCGCGCGCCTTCACGGCCAAGCCGACCTCGGACCCGGTCGCGAGGATGGTGGCGCGGCGTGGGCCGCCTTCCGCCTCCGCCAGGACATAGGCACCGCGTAGCGAGAGGTTCTCCTCGGTGTGGGCCTTGCGCACCGCCTCCAGCGGCTGGCGCGCGAAGATCAGCGAGGAGGGCCCGGTCCGGTGGTTCAGCGCGATCTCCCAGCACTCAGCCGCCTCGACCGCGTCGGCGGGGCGCAGCACGAGCATGTTCGGCATTACCCGGAACGACGCCAGGTACTCCACCGGCTGGTGCGTCGGCCCGTTAGTGCCGATGCCGATGGAGTCGTGGCTGAATACGAACAGCACTGGCAGGCCCATCATGGCCGCCATGCGCATCGCCGCCCGCATGTAGTCGGAGAAGACCAGGTAGGTGGCGCCGCAGGCCACGACGCCGCCATGCGCCGCCATGCCGTTCAGCATCGCGCCCATGGCATGCTCGCGGATGCCGTAGTGGACGTAACGGCCGCCGCGGTCCTCCGCCGTGAAGGCGCGCAGGCGGCGCTTGTGCTGCGTCGCGCCTTCCAGGTCCGGCGCGCCGGAGAGCAGTTCCGGGATGGCGTCCGCCAGCAGGTCTAGGATATCGCCGGAGGTCTTGATGCCGGACTGCGTGAGCCGCTCTTCACCGGCGCGGCGCTTGAAGGCGCGCAACGCCGCATCCCAGCCTTCCGGCAGGCGGCCCTCCTGCAGCCGGTCGAGCACGCGGCGCTTTTCTGCCGGCAGCGCCGCGACGCGCGCCTGCCAGGCCTCGTAGTCCGGCAGGCTGCGGCGCCCGGTCTCCCGCCAAGCTGCGAGGACGTCCTCCGGGACCACGAAGGGCGGGTGCCGCCAGCCCAGGTGCTCCCGCACGGCGTCGGTGTGCTGCTTGAGGAGGCGGGCGCTGTGGGCCGCCCGCGTGCCCTCCACACCCGGGATGCCGCGCCCGATGATGGTCCTGCAAGCGATCATCGAGGGCCGCGGATCCGCCTTCGCCTGCTGGATCGCAGCGGCGACCGCCTCGGGGTCGTGGCCATCCACCTCCTGCACATGCCAGCTGCTGATGCGGAACCGGGCGGGCATGTCGTCGGACAGCGCGATGTCGATCGCACCGTCATCGGTCATGCGGTTGGCGTCCCATAGGAAGACGAGCTTGCCGAGGCGCAGATGGCCGGCGAGCGAGATGACCTCCTGCCCGACGCCTTCCTGCAGGCAGCCGTCCCCGACCAGGGCGTAGGTGTAGTGGTCCACGATCTCCGGCCCGAGCCATTGGTTCAGGAAAGCCTCGGCAACCGCCATACCGGCGGCGTTGGCGATGCCCTGGCCGAGCAGGCCCGTCGTCACCTCGATGCCGGCGGCTGGGTCGTATTCGGGATGCCCCTCGCAGGGCGAGCCGAGCACCCGGAACCGCTTGATGTCGTCGATGCCGATCTTCTCGTAGCCGGCCAGGTGGAGCAGCGAATAGATCAGCATGGAGCCGTGGCCGGGGGACTCTACGAAGCGGTCACGGTCGAACCACAGCGGGTCCTTGGGATTGAACTTCAGCTGCCGCGCGAACAGCGCCGTCGTGATGTCGGCTGCGCCGAGCGGCGTGCCGGGATGGCCTTCTCCGGCGCGCTCGATCGCGTCCATGGACAGGAAGCGGATCGCATGGGCCATCAGCCGAAGATCGAAATTGGGCATGGTCTATGGTCTCCTCCGGTCCGACCCTCGCTCGGGGGCCGTTGCTTCGAAGATGTCACGTCAGCGTGGGCGGGCGCTGCCTGCCGCGCGGCCCCCGGCGACAAACAGGAAATTTGCCACTGCAAGGTGAGCCTGGTTCATGATCCCGCGATGCCTCGTCCTCTCCCCCTCTCGGCGCTGCGGGCCTTCGAGGCCGCCGCCCGAACCGGCTCATTCCGCACCGCTGCAGATGGTCTCGGCCTCACCCCCAGCGCGGTGAGCCACGCCATCCGCGGCCTGGAGCAGACGCTGGGCACGACGCTGTTCCTCCGCCAGGGACGCTCAATGCGCCTCACCAATGAGGGCCAGACCCTGATGCGCCACGTCGAGCGCGGCTTCGGCGAGCTCCAGCTCGGCATCGGCAGCGTCTCGACGCATGGGCCCCAACTGCTCAGAGTGCACAGTGCCCCGAGCTTTGCGGCGCAATGGCTGCTGCCGCGCCTGCGGCGCCTCCTGCAGGAGGTCGAGGGCCTGGCGGTACGGATCGCGGCTGGAGCGGAGTACGTGCGCTTCCTCACCGACGAGTTCGACGTCGACATCGTCTACGGCATGCCGTCATCCGACTTCTACGGCGCCACCGTGCACCAGAGGCTCATCGTCCTGCCATTAGGGACGGAGGTCGTCACGCCGCTTTGTGCGCCGGAGCTGGCAGCGGAGATCCGCACACCGCGCGACCTGCTGCGGCAGATGTTAATCGAGAGCGAGACCAAGAAGGTGCGATGGTCGGCCTGGTTCGCGGCCAACCGGCTCATCGCACCTGAGCCGCGCGGCCCCCGCTTCGACCGCAGCTTCCTCTCCCTGAGCGCGGCCGTAGACGGACTGGGCGTTGCGCTGGAGTCGACGCGCCTCGCGGAGCGCGAACTCGCTTCGGGCTATCTCGTCCAGCCGTTGAAAAACGCGTGCGAGGACGTCGTCTACACCGGCCACTGGCTCGTGTTCCCGCGTCCGATGCGGTATTCGCGGCCGTTGGTCCTGTTCGTGGGATGGCTCGCGACGGAGCTGAGCCTTGAGTTGGATCTGAGGGCGCTGGACGGTCTGTCGGGCTAGACCCAATGCTGTTCAAATAAGGGGTTCGTGCCGAAATCGGAACCTCCCCAGAAACCGGAATTCCAACGGCTTGGGGTCGGGCTGGGCGCTTATCTGAACAGGATTTTCGTCTAACTGAACAGCATTGGGGCTAGACCGGCCGACGAGCTGAACTCTGCTCTCAAGTGCAAATTTCTCATTTGTCGCGGCGAAGCCCCAGGAGCACAAGGCCTCCCAAGATAATCGGGAGGGAAAAATGTTGCTTGCCGGCAAGACCGCAGCGATCTCCGGCGCCGCCAGCGAGCGCGGGATCGGCCTCGCCACCGCGCGCCTCTTCGCCAAGCACGGCGCGCGGGTCGCCATTCTAGACCTCGACGAAGCGGGCGCGCAGCGCGCGGCAAAGGAGCTCGGCGAGGGCCATATCGGCGTCAGCTGCGACGTAGCCAATCTTGAGAGCTGCAAGCGCGCGGCCCGGCAGGTGCTGGACGCCTTCGGGAAGCTGGACGTCCTAATCAACAACGCCGGCATCTCGCAGCCGGTGAAGACGATGGAGATCACGCCACAGGACTGGCAGCGAATCGTCGACGTGAACATGGCCGGCGTGCTCTATCTCAGCCAGGCCTTCATCCCGCACATGCGAGAGCGCAAGCAGGGCTCGATCGCCTGCATGTCCTCAGTCTCCGCGCAGCGCGGCGGCGGCATCTTCGGCGGCCCGCACTACTCCGCGGCGAAAGCCGGCGTGCTCGGCCTGGCGAAGGCGATGGCGCGCGAGCTGGGGCCCGACGGCATCCGCGTCAACAGCGTCACGCCGGGCCTGATCCAGACCGACATCACCGGCGGCAAGCTGACGCCGGAGATGAAAGCGGAGATCCTGAAGGGCATCCCACTAAGCCGCCTCGGCGAGGCGGAGGACGTGGCGAACATCTACTTGTTCCTGGCGTCCGACCTCTCTGCCTACGTCACCGGCGCGGTTATCGACGTCAACGGCGGCATGCTGATCCACTAACGGCGCCGCCGCAGGCGGCCCGCCGACCGTCCACGGCCAGCAACGCGGATAACATAGAATAGGAGAGGAGACGCGGGATGGAAGCGCGCAATACGACGCCCACCAACGCGCCGAGCCTGGAGGAACGCGCATACCGCATCAGGCGCAACGCGCTGCGCATGGGCGAGGTGCAGGGGCAGGGCTACATCGCCCAGGCGCTCGGCGTCGCCGACGTGCTTGCGGTGGCTTGGTTCCACGCGCTGCGCTACCGGCCGGAGGAGCCGGACTGGGAGGGGCGCGACCGCTTCCTGCTCTCCATCGGCCATTACGCCATCGCGCTCTACGCGGCGCTGATCGAGGCCGGCATCATCCCGGCGGACGAGCTGGAGACCTACGGCTCCGACGACAGCCGCCTGCCGATGTCGGGCATGGCCGCCTACACGCCGGGCATGGAGATCAGCGGCGGCTCGCTCGGCATCGGCCTGGGCATCGGCGTCGGCATGTGCCTGGGCCTGAAGCGCAAGTCGACCGATTCCCTCGTCTACAACCTGATGTCCGATGGCGAGCTGAATGAGGGCCCGACCTGGGAGGCGGCGATGTCGGCGAGCCACTGGAAGCTCGACAACCTGATCTGCATCGTGGACGTGAACCGGATGCAGGCCGACGGCCCCTCGACCGGCGTGCTGAATTTCGAGCCGCTGGCCCCGAAGTGGGAAGCCTTCGGCTGGCACGCGCAGCGGGTAGACGGCAACGACATCCCCACGCTGGTGAACGCTTTCGACGCGGCGCGCGCCCTCAAGGAGCCGAAGCCTCGCGTCATTATCTGCGACACCAAGATGGCCAAGGGCGTGCCGTTCCTGGAGACGCGCGAGAAGTCGCACTTCCTGCGCGTGGAACAGCATGAATGGTCGCAGGCGATCGAGGCGCTCGACGCCGGGAGGAAGGCATGAGCCCGACAAAGCGGAAGCCATGGAGGGGCGGCGCGCGGATCCAAGCAGCCGCCGAACCGGAGGCGGAGGGCGGTCAGCTCCCCGGGCAGCCCCCGAAGAAGCGCCTGACCACCTCGGCGATGATTGCCTCACTCGCGGCCGAAGGGCAGCGGACCAAGCCCGCGCCGTTCGGTCACGCGCTGGTGGAGGTGGCGAAGAGCCGGCCCGAGATCGTCGGCATGACGGCCGATCTCGGCAAGTACACCGACCTGCACATTTTCGCCAAGGAGTTCCCCGACCGCTACTACCAGATGGGCATGGCCGAGCAGCTGCTGATGCTCGCCGCCGCCGGCATGGCCCATGAGGGCTTCGTGCCGTTCGTCACCACCTATGCGGTGTTCGCTTCTCGCCGTACCTACGACTTCACCAGCCAGGGGATCGCCGAGGAGGGGCTGAACGTCAAGGTCTGCTGCGCCCTGCCCGGCCTGACCACCGGCTACGGTCCGAGCCACCAGGCGACGGAGGACATCGCGATCTTCCGCGGCATGCCCGACCTCACCATCGTCGATCCCTGCGACGCGCTCGACACGGAGCAGGCGACCAAGGCGATCGCCGCGCATGACGGCCCGGTCTACATGCGCCTGCTGCGCGGCAAGGTGCCGCTGGTTCTGGACGAGTACGACTACAGCTTCGAGCTCGGCAAGGCCAAGCTGATCCGGGACGGCGCCGACGTGCTCGTCATCTCGTCCGGCTTCATGACGATGCGCGCGCTCGAAGTCGCGTCCCAGCTCGAGGCGGACCGCGTCAACGTCGCCGTGCTGCACGTG
>DASQVL010000473.1:0-8214 GCA_035640795.1 Crenalkalicoccus sp.
GCCGCTCTGCCGCCTGCCGCCCGGGGTCTTTCCGATGGCCGGGCTGACGCTCGGCTGGCCCGCGGCGCGCAACCCGGTCTCGCCGCGCCTGCCGCAGGCCGTGGTGGTGCACCGGGAGCGCTACGACGATGCGGCGCTGGAGATGGCGCTGCCCGCCTACGACGCCGCCCGCCCACCGGCCCGGCCGCGCTACCCGGAGGTGCACGGGCCGAAGCCCGAGGGCTGCGGCTGGACCGAGAATGCCGCGCGCCAGCTCTCCGTCCCGGAGCGATTCGGGCTGCGCACCTGGCTCCGCTCGCGCGGGCTGTCGCTTGACTGACGGGCCGCCGGGAGAGGTGCCGGGCGGCGCCGACCGCCTCCCCGCCCGCGGCCGCCGCGCCGTCCGGCCGCGCCACGCGGCAAGCCTGATCCTGTGGCGGCAGGGGCCGCGCGGGCCGGAGGTGCTGATGGGCCTCCGCCATGCGGGCCACCGCTTCATGCCGGGCGTGCTCGTCTTCCCGGGCGGGCGGGTGGACCGCGCCGACCACCGGGCGCCGGCCGAGGGGGAGCTCCGGCCCGCCACCCGGGCGGCGCTGGAGCGGCGGGCGACGCCCTCCCTGGCACGCGCGCTGGCGATCGCTGCGGCACGGGAGCTGCAGGAGGAGACCGGCCTGGCGCTGGGGCGCGTCGAGGGCGGGCGGCTGCGCCCGACGCTCGGCGTGCTCGACTATCTCTGCCGGGCGGTGACGCCGGCGGACCGTGCCATCCGCTTCAATGCGCGCTTCCTGGTGGCGCCGGCGGAGGCGGCGGAAGGCGCGCTGGCCGGGTCGGGGGAGCTGGAAGGGCTCGGCTTCGTCGGGCTGGACGCGGCGGCGCCGATGGCGGGGATCACGGCGAAGGTTCTGGGGGAGTTCGGGGCCTGGCTGGAGATGACGCCGGCGGCGCGGGAGGCGCGGCGGCTGATCTGCTTCCAGGGGCCGGATCAGCCGCGGGCCGAACGATAGGCTGCCCTCGGAGGGAGGAAGGCACTTCCTCCCCGGACCCGCGACGCTCCGGGAAACAGCGTAGGCCCTCCGCGAGCACGGCGATCGCAACGGTGCGTAGCCAGCCGAACGGGCCGGCTGGCGCGAGCCCCGATAGATCCTCTGGGGCGGCCTCGACCTGAGCTGCGCGCGATCGTGTAGAGCGTCGCGCCGAGGACGGAGAAGCGGCGCTCGACCGAACCGAGAAACTCCGCTAGCACACAAGCAACTCCGCCGCGTTGGTGTGATGATAGCCCCAGATCTTACCTCATGACCCGAGGGAAACCGAGTTTCGGGTCAGTGCAATCTGCAAATCGCGCCACTGAGGCTGCGTTCCCATTTGCAGCATCTGGAGGGCAGATATGTTGCAAGCGAGTGAGGGTTCCAGCGTCGCGTCCTCGATTGGACGCGGGACGCCCGTTGTCGTCACGGGCGCCACTGGGTTCATTGGTGGGCGGCTGGTGGAACGGCTCGCCGCGGATGGCTGCGATGTCACATGCTTGATCCGTGGCATGGATGCGGGCACGCGGTTGCACCGCGCCGGCGCGCGCATTCGCTCGCTGAACCTGACGGATGCCGAGGCAGTCGCCGCGTCCCTGCAAGGGGCCGAGATCGTGTTCCATCTCGCCTACGATTGGGAGGACACCGCCTGGAATTACCACGCACTCCACGCCTTGATCGAGGCGTGCCGCTCGGCGGGATGCCGCCGCCTCGTCTACGTGAGCAGCTTCGTCGTCTACGACATCCCACCCGAGGGCGAGGTATCGGAAGACAGCTTGAGGAGCACGGCCACGGACGGGTACGCGCACACGAAGCTTGAGCTGGAAGCCGAGGTGCTGAAGGCGGTGCGCGAGAAGGGCGTGCCGGCAACCATCATACAGCCCACCATCGTCTACGGGCCGTTCTCGAAGCCTTGGACGGACGTTCCGGCAGACATGCTGCGGTACGGGACCGTCGTCTTGCCGGACGCCGGCGATGGCATCTGCAACGCTGTGTACGTGGACGACGTCGTCAGCGCGATGATCCTCGCGGCCGTGCGGCCTGAGGCGGTCGGCCAGCGCTACCTGGTTTCGGGACCTCCGATCACCTGGAAGCAATTCTACGAGGGCATCGCCCGGGCCATCGGCGCCAAGGGGCCGCAATGTTGGCCGGTCGCGAAGATCGCGTCCGCAAGCAGCAAGGCCGGCAAGCTGAGGCGGTTGGTCACCGACCCGGAAGACGCGGTACGCCGCATCGCGCTGGCGCGCAGGCTGGTGAAGGTGGGTCTGCTCTTCCTGCGAGGCGGCGCAGGGCGGGCGGTGCGCAACCGTCTGTTTGGCCCCATCGCGCAATGGCGGGGCGAGCACGTGCCCGATCCTGGGCGGCTGAACTTTCTGCGGAGCCGGGCGAGGATCGAGTCGACCAAGGCCCGGCGGGAGTTGGGCTACGCGCCGGCGTTCAGCTTCGACGACGGCATGCTGCCCACCGCGAAATACCTGAACGAGCATCATTTCCGGACTGATTGAAACGCGGATTGGCGCGGTACCGCCGGGATGAAGCGGCGCTGCGTCCAGGGCCACGCTGCCTCGGCCTGTCTGGCGGCCCCGTCCTAACGGACGAGTTTGTTGTCGGGACGCTGGGCGATGCGTACCGTCCGCCGCAATCCGACGAGGTCGACAGCCATCCGGGAATGTCCATGACGGTGGGACTCGTCCTGACGGCTTGGGGTGACAGGTGAACATCGAAGACCTCCGAGCGCTGGGCGAGCGAACCCGGATCGACACGGATCTGTGCCTGATCGGCAGCGGCCCGGCCGGCTGGACGATTTCGGAGGAATTCAGGAACACCGGCCTGCGCATCCTGATGCTGGAAAGCGGCGGGCCCGCGGTGGATCCGGAAACGGCGGCGCTGAACGAGGTCGAGGACGTCGGCACGCCTCTGTTCAACGGACGCGCGCGCGCGCTCGGCGGCACGTCCGTTCTCTGGCATGGCTGGCGCTGCGTCCCGCTCGAGGACATCGACTACGAGCAACGCCCCTGGGTCCCCAGGTCCGGCTGGCCTTTCGGGGCCGAGACGATGGCGCCCTACGTGAACCGCGCGTCGGAGCATTTCGGCGCCGGGCCGTATTTCGAGCGGCATGAGCGGCGCCCGATGCCGGGAGGGCTGCGGCTGGATTTCGACCCGGCCTTGCTGCGATCGGCGTGGTGGCAGCTTCCGACGCCCGTCAATTTCGGCCAGGTCTTGGCGACCCGGCCGAGCCCCAACCTGTGGGTGCTCCTGCGGGCGACCGTGACGCAGTTGAACACGGACCCGTATGGCCGCCGGATCGAGTCGGTCGAGGTCGCGGACGCGAACGGCAGGCGGCTGACCGTTCACGCCCGCGCGGTCGTCCTCTGCGCCGGTGGCATCGAGAATCCGCGCATCCTCCTCTATTCCAACCGCATCAACCCCAACGGCGTCGGCAACCAGCACGATCTCGTCGGTCGCTACCTGATGGACCACCCCCGCGACTTCGAGCTGATCGCGCGCGCCGAACCCGCCGACATGGAGCGATTCCGCAGCATGTTCGGGCCTCGCAACAAGGTCTGCGACGGATACGGGTTCAGCCTCATGGACGGCCCGCGCGGCAGGCACGAGTTCAGCTACGGGTTCAGCCTCAGCCCCGAGTGGCAACGTGCGGAGGGATTGCTGAACGCGGCTGCCTGGCCGTTCTGGAATTTCGCCGATTCGCCTGCCGAGACGGCGCGCGCTCCCGACGATCCCTTCGATGCACTCAAGCGGCTTGCCAAGGGACCACGCGACCGCGCCTTGCGTGACGCGTGGCGTGTCGTCTCCCAGCCCGGCCTCCTGCGCTCTCGGCTCGAGACGCACCGCAAGACCAAGCGAGACGTGGAGAGGCGCGGCTTCCTCGTGTCGTCGGAGCAGGTGCCCGACCCCGATAGCCGCGTCCAGCTCAGCGGCCGCCGGGATCGGCTCGGCTTGCCACTCGCCAGGACTGACTGGCGAACCAACGAGCTGGAGGCAAGATCCCAGGCCGTGCTGGCGCAAACGATCGCCGCGGAGTTTATGCGGCTCGGCCTGTTCCCGTTGCGCCTCGCCGACTGGGTGCGTGAGGGACGGTTCGGGGACGCCAAGTTCGTGGACGGCTGCCATCCGAGCGGCACGACGCGGATGGCCGACGATCCCAGGGACGGCGTCGTGGATGCCAACTGCCAAGTATATGGGGTGGATCGGCTGTACGTTGCTGGCAGTTCGGTGTTCCCGACCAACAGCCATGCGAACCCGACTTTGATGATCGTGGCCCTTGCCGTCCGTCTCGCAGAGCATCTGAAGGAACGCTTCCACCCGAAGGCAAGTGCCGGCGCGACCGGGCGGATGCCTGTCCTCGCCTCCGATTAGGATGGCTTCCGGGGCTGCTGCTGCCGGGCGCGCGCAAGAGCGTCTGGCCGATGGCGGCGCGCAGCGAGCCCGGGCGCGTGCAGGCGCGCCACCGGTCGCTCCACCATGTCGTGGCCAAGCTGGCCCAAGCAGTATTTGCCCCTGGTCAGGGAACAGTCCGGCCTGAGGGGGGCTCCAGGTTCCCCAACCCCCGCCGTCGTTTTCAGGGCCGTTCCGCCATCCCGGCCACCCTCCGAAGCTCGTCAAGCCGGGGCCAGCCATTCCACCCAACCCCACGCCACGCTACCTCTCTGCCCAAGAGGAGCCCGCCGTGCAGATCACCTCCCCCGCCTTCAAGGAGCGCGCCTCCCGTGCCCTGGCCGATGCCGGCCTTCAGAAGGCGCTCGACAGCTCCAAGGCCACCTCCCACGCCAAGCGTGCCGCCGCCGTCGCCGCCCTGCCGGAATTCGAGCGCCTCCGCGACCTCGGCCGCGACATCAAGAACCACACCCTGGCCAACCTCGACTTCTACCTCGAGGCCTGGGCCGGCAAGGTCGAGGCCGCCGGCGGCAAGGTCCATTGGTGCCCGACCGCCGACGCCGCCCGCGCCGCCGTCCTCGCCATCTGCCGGGAGGCCGGCGCACGCACCGTCACCAAGGGCAAGTCGATGATCTCGGAGGAGCTGTCGCTCAACGAGCACCTCGAGGCGCACGGCATCCAGCCCGTCGAGACCGATCTCGGCGAGTACATCCTGCAGCTCCGCAACGAGCCGCCCAGCCACATCATCGGCCCCGCCTTCCACCTGAACCGCGAGGATTGGGAGGAGAGCTTCCGCCGCGCCCATACCGACCTGCCGGCCGGCCGCGCCTTCCCCGAACGCCGCGACATCATGGCCGAAGCCCGCGCCAAGCTGCGCGACCGCTTCCTCGCCGCCGATGTCGGCATCACCGGCGCCAATTTCCTGATCGCCGAGACCGGCAGCAGCGTCATCGTCACGAACGAGGGCAATGGCGACCTGACCCAGACCCTGCCCCGCGTGCACATCGTGCTGGCCAGCATCGAGAAGGTGGTGCCGACGCTGGAGGACGCGGCGGTGTTCCTGCGCCTGCTGGCGCGCAGCGCGACCGGCCAGGACCTCTCCGTCTACACCACCTTCTCCACCGGCCGCCGCCGCCCCGGCGACCTGGACGGGCCGGAGGAGTACCACGTCGTCCTGCTCGACAATGGCCGCTCGGCCATGCTCGGCACCGAGTTCCAGGACATGCTGCGCTGCATCCGCTGCGCCGCCTGCATGAACCACTGTCCGGTCTACGGCGTGGTCGGCGGGCACAGCTATGGCTGGGTCTATCCGGGCCCGATGGGCAGCGTGCTGACGCCGACCCTGATCGGCGTGGACAAGGCCGGGCACCTGCCCAACGCCTCCACCTTCTGCGGCCGGTGCGAGAGCGTCTGCCCGGTGAGGATCCCGCTGCCCGGCCTGATGCGCCACTGGCGGGAGCGCGAATTCGAGCGCCATCTGACGCCGGCCACGATACGCAGGGGCCTGGGTCTTTGGGCCTGGTTCGCCCGGCGGCCCGGCGCCTACCGCCTGGCGACGCGGGCGGCGATGGCGGCACTCGGCCTGCTCGGGCGGCGGCGGGGCGCCTTCCGCTCCCTGCCGCTCGCCGGCGGCTGGACCCGCGGGCGGGACCTGCCGGCGCCGGAAGGCCCGACCTTCATGGCGCAATACGCCCGGGCGCGGCGGCAGGGCTAAATCACGCTGCCGTACCTCGCCCGGCGCCGCGCGAGGAGACAGGCGCGCCGCGCATGTAAAAACCCGGTGCCTGACCCGATCGTTGGTCGGCTGGTCCTTGACCTCTGCGCGCCCGGCTTCGCACCGTCTCCCGGTATTCGAGGGAGCGAGGCGGCGTGCACGTTATCCCAGAAGAGATGGCCCAGCAGATCTTCCGGAAGACCCGCGCCTTCTTCAAGGGGGATGTGAAATCGTTCAACAAGCTCTATACGAATGATACTGAAGGCGACCTGCCTTTGCCGACGTCTGACAAAGTGTGGGACCGGTGGTCCAATCAGTTGACGGCCAAATCGGCAGTGGAGAAGTACCGTAAGGAGAACAAGGGCGAGACGCTGCTGCAGTATGGACAAGCGCTTCACGCGATGCGGCAGGGGGAACGGGCCGGCAACTGCCTGGAGATGGCCTGCGTCGCCATGGCGATTGCCGTAGAGAGTGCGGTCCCCAAGGAGTGCCAGTTTCTCGGCGCCATCACCGACCCCGGGGATCACTGCTTCCTCGTGATCAACGCGCAGAAGCCGGCCTGGAAAACCGTTAGAGAGATGACCGCCCGGGCCGCCGGTTCGTGGGTGATCGATCCCTGGTCGCGTACTTGCTGCAGCGGGGAATACTACCAGGCAGCCTTCTGTGCGATGCTGGCCAGGTGGACGAGGCAGGGCAAGCGCATCCGGGTCGAGAGTAAGCACCACGATTTCCGGGGTTGGAGCGCGCCGACCGACCTCATCTATATGAGAGGCTTCCAGGAGGGACCGCTCGCCTTCTACGGGATCACCTCCACCACGTTTGGCTGATCCGGCCGCGCCCAGCCGGCGCGGGCCTGCTGCGCCGGAGAGGCGCGGCGAAAGCCTCGGAGGAAGGGGCCGTGGGCCGCCCGCGCCTTGCCCGGCATCGCGGTCGCCCCCTGCGCCGCACGGGCCGTGCTGACACGCGGCGGCAACTCCGCCATATCGGCTCGAGGCAAGGCGTTCCACATGTCCCGCGACCTTCTCCTCGGCGCCATCCGCCGCGGCCTCCGCCGCGGCCCGCTCCCCCCGGACCAGCAGGCCATGCTCGGCGGCAGGCTCGCGCAGCACCCGCGGCACCTGATCCCGGCACGCTCCCGCCTGCCGCGGCCGGGCCAGGTCGCCCTCTTCCTGCGCAACCTGGAGAAGGAATTCGGCACGGCGGAGCGCGTGCCCGACCTCGCCGCCGTGCCCGCCGCGATCGCCGACTACCTGGCGGCGCAGAACCTGCCGACCCGCTTCGTCCTCGCGCCGCATCCGGAGCTTCAGGCCATCCCTTGGGAGAGCCGCCCGATGCTGGCCTTCGAGGCGCGGCGGGCGCTCGGCACCGATCTCGTCTCTGTCCAGCATGGCTGGGCCGGCATCGCCGAGACGGGGACGCTGGTGTTCCCCTCCGACGCCATCCGGCCGACCACGCTGAACCTGCTGCCGGACACCGAAATCGTGGTGCTGCGCGCCTCCCGCATCCTCGGCGCCTATGAGGAGGCCTGGGACCTGCTGCGCGCGGAGCGGGGCGCCGGCGGGGATGGCTTCATGCCGCGCAACGTCATGTGGGTGACCGGCCCCTCGCGCAGCGCCGATATCGAGCAGACGCTGGAACTCGGCGCGCACGGGCCGCGGCGGCTGCACGTGGTGCTGGTGGATGACGACCCGGCGGCGTTGGCCGCCCAGGGGGAAGCGGCGGAGGCCGCGCCGGGCCCGCAGCCCGCGGTGCCCGGCGGCGCCGCCGTCCCCGGTGACTGAGAGCCGACCCGGAAGGGACCGGCCATGAGCCCGCGAGGGATTTTGCGGCCCGGGCCGGAGGCGGGCGCCACCGATGCTGGCGGCATCGGCAGGCCCGCCGACGCATCCCGGGAGCCCATGCGGATTGCGCTGCAACCCGAATGGGGTCCCGCCGGGGCGCAGGCGACCCGCGGGACCGCGTCGCAGCCCCCCCGGCTCGGGCCCTGATCATGTCGGACCGCCGCCCGCGGCGACTGAGCGAGGCCGAGCGCGCGCTCTGGCGGGACTGGGCCGTGCGCACCGGGGTGGCACCGCTGCCGGGCCATGCGCTGCCACCGCTGGC
>DASQVL010000474.1:0-9209 GCA_035640795.1 Crenalkalicoccus sp.
GCAACACCGGATGCAGTTGCAGACATTTTTGCCTCCCGAATGCTGGCGGGTGGCAGTATTGTGCCCGACCGCCCCCGCTATGCACCGGCCCATAGGATCTGGGCCGCGTACGACGCCGGCCTGCGCTCGCGCGGCAGCCTCACGGTGTGGTTCACGCCGAAGGCGGCCGCCGCGTGGAAGGCCGAGCCGCGCACCGGCCGGGGCGGGCAGCCCTCGTACTCGGCCTTGGCGATCGCCACGGCCCTGACGCTGCGGGCCGCGTTCCGCCTGGCGCTGCGCCAGACCGAGGACCTCATCGCCTCTATCCTGCAACTGCTCGGCCTCGATCGGCCCGTGCCGGACCATTCGACCCTGAGCCGCCGCGCCGAGACGCTGGAGATGCCGCGGCCGAGGGCGGGGAGCGCGCCGGTGCACCTGCTGGTGGACGGCACGGGGCTGAAGCTCTGCGGCCCCGGCGAGTGGCTGGAGGAGAAGCACGACACCAAGCGGCGCCGGGCCTGGCGAGTGCTGCACCTCGCCACCGACGCCGACACGGGCCGGATCGTCGCCTCGGCGCTGACCGACAGGGAGGCCGACGACGGCTCGCAGGTCGGTCCCCTGCTCGACCGGGTCGATGGTTCGCTCGCCTCCTTCACCGGCGACGGTGTCTACGACCGCGACGACGTCTACGCCGAGGTGGCCGCACGGCATCCCGAGGCGGCCGTGGTCGTGCCGCCGCGCGCGAATGCGGTGCCGGGCGAAGCCGCGGAGACCGCGCCGACGCAGCGCGATGCGCATCTACGATGTATCGCGGAGCGCGGCCGCATGGGCTGGCAGCGGGCTGCGGGGTACGGTTGGCGCGCTCTTGTGGAGTCCGACATCTCGCGATGGAAGCGTGTCATCGGTGATGGGCTACGCTTGCAGACCGACGGGCGCCGGGCGACCGAGGTGGCCATCGCGACCGACGTGATGAACCGGATGCTCGACCTCGGACGCTCCGAGTATGTTCGCACCGCATGAACCGGTGCGCGGTACGGCTGCGTGCGTTCACACTGCTGAGTCATGCAACAAGGTGTCCGTGCATCCGTACGACGATGGATTCAGTAATGTAACATACGGTCCTCCCTCCTTGCCCACGGCATCAGGGCGCACCGGGGGCGACCTGCGGCCCTAATGCGCGGGCGCGGGTGGCTTCGCGCACGAACACCACGCAAAGGAAGCTGAGAAGGATCAGGACCCCGTCCAGGTATACCGCGGGCGCCCAGCCGCCGTAGTAGTCACGCAGCGTCCCCGAGATGGTCGGTGAGAGAACGGCACCAATCTCGCCGATTAGGTTGTATGTGCCGAAGGCGCTGCCCCGCTGCTCCGGCGCGGCGAGATCCGCCACCATGGCGTGCGAGACAGGCTGCAGCGCGTTGAAGAAAAGCCCGGCAACGAACAGCAGCAACGCCATGACCGCGAGCGACTGCCCGCCCTCCTGCAAGTAGTAGGCGAAGCCGATCGTGATCAGCCCTTGGGCGAGGGTGAAGCCCAGGAGGATCGGCTTGCGTCCCAGGCCCGAGCGCAGGGTCCGGTCGGCGAGCCACCCACCCAGGGGATAGCCGATAATACCGGACAGGCCGGTGAACATCGCGGTCAGCGCTGCCTTCATGAAGGATCCCTCTGCGCCGCTGGAGACGATGGAGATCGCCCAGAAGCCGAAGAACCAGAGGTTCCACAGGATCGGGATGAAGGAGACGTAGATCAGCACCAGGCTCCGGTCGCGCACCGCGCCGGCGAGTTCCTCGCCCTTGGTCGAGTAGACGAAAGCGATCAGCCCGAAGGCCAGGAGCAACTCCAGCACAGTCAGTCCCCAGCTCGGCAGGCCGGCATATTCGGAGATGAGGAAGAGGCCGAAGATCAGCACGAAGAACACCGCGGCATAGCGTCCCAGCACGCCGAGCGCCCGGCCCGGATCATCCGCGGGCCTGCGCGTGATCCATAGCTCGCGGCCAACTCCCCAGGCGATCAGGAGGCTCACCACCGAGAGCACGAAGAAGGGCATGCGCCAGGCTTCCTGGTCACCGAGCACCGGGCGCCCGATCTCGATCAGCCAGGCGCCGCCCAGCGTCGCCAAGGTGATGCCGATGCTGAGGCCGGTGATGACCACGCCCATGGCAAGGCTGCGCTGCGTCACCGGAGTGGTCTCGGCAATCACCGTACGATCATTGGCGTAGTAGACACCCTCCCCCAGGCCGGTGAAGATGCGCGCCGCGATGAAGGCGACCAGCGTTCCTGCGAGGCCGCTCACCAGCGTCGCTACGGATGCCCAGAACAGGCTGATGATGATGACCGAACGATGGCCGTGACGGTCGCCGGCATAGCCACCGGGGAACTGCGTCAGCATGTAGCCGGCGAAGAAGATGCTGCCGATGAGCCCGCCGAGCGCGTAGGGGTTCTCGGTCGCCATGAAGGCGACTTTGTTCTGGATCATCCAGGTGATGACGGGTCCGGTGATGGTGCGGTCCATGCTGCTGACCAGCCAGCCCAGGCACAGCCAGAACCAGATCCGCCGGTAGTCGTAACCCGCGGGTAGGCCGATGCTGCCGGACATTCTGCACTCCTCCCTCTTCGGGCGCGGCGGGTTCCGGTTCCCCGCCCCACTCCCACGCGAGTCCGTGCCGCCCGCCTCCGGCGGCGCGGTCAGTGCGCCCCGGCCGCTGCCGGGAATGGATGGCGCTGCTTCTCGGTCTCGATGGCAATCCAGCGCAGGTCGGTGAATTCGGCCACCTCTGCCCTGCCGCCGAACCGCCCATATCCGCTTGCCTCCACGCCGCCGAAGGGCATCTGCACCCGTCGTGCACCGTCGGGCCGTTGATGTGGCAGATGCCGCTCTCGATCCGCTTCGCCACCTGTAGCGCCCGGGCGATGTCGCGGGAGACAACTGCCGCCGAGAGGCCATACTCCGTGTTATTGGCGACCCGGATCGCTTCCTCCACGCCGCGCACGCGGACCATGCAGGCCACGGGGCCGAAGGATTCCTCGCCATAGATGCGCATCGCCGGCGTCACCCGGTCGAGCACCGTCGCCTGCATGATCGTGCCCTGGCGCCCGCCGCCGCAAGGCAACATCGCGCCCTTGCCGACCGCATCCCGGGTGAGCCCGTCAAGGCGTTCCGCCGCCTCCGGACTGATGACCGAGCCCAGCACGATGTCGCCGGAGCGCGGCTCGCCGGAGGGCAGCGACGATGCCTTGGCGACGAAGCGCTCTCCGAAGGCGTCGGCGATCGCCTCGTCCACCACCACACGCTCAGTGGACGTGTCGATCTGGCCTTGGTTCATGAGGGCCCCGAAAGTGGCGGCATTGGCGGCCTCCTCCAGGTCGGCGTCGTCCAGCACCACGAGCGGCGCCTTGCCGCGAGTTCCAGCAGCACGGGCTTGAGGTGCCGCGCCGCGGACTCGGCCTTGCGCCGCGGCTCGCCGTCACCCCTCGACCTCGTCATAGAGTTTCGGGATCGCCGGATCGACGGCGACATCCACCAGCATCGGCCCGCGGGACCGGCACGCCTCGGCGAGCGCCTGGCCGAGTTCCTCCGCCCGGATCACGCGCAGGCCGGGGCAGCCCATCCCGCGCGCGAGGCTGACGAAATCGAGGCCGGGCAAGTCGATGCCGGGCGGGTTCTTCACCCCGAGGACCTGGCTGAAGGACCGCATCGCGCCATAGCCGCCATTGTTGACGACGATCAACGTCAGCGGCAGCGCGTGCTGCACGGCGGTCCACAGCGCCTGGATGGAATACATCATCGAGCCATCACCGATCAGGCAGACCACCCGGCGCTCCGGCTTCGCCAGGGCGAGGCCGACGGAGGCAGGCAGCGAGTAGCCGAGCCCGCCGCTCGTCATGGTGTAGAAGCTGCCGAAGGTGCGCATCGGCAGATGGGCCTGCATGGCCGGCCGGTGCGAGGGCGCCTCCTCGACCACGATCGCCTCTGCCGGCATGGCGCGTGAGAGCGTGTGGAACAGGAACTCGACCGGGATCGGGTCGCGCGCGGCGGGCGGGTCCGGCCGTTGCCGCGGTGGCGGCGGCGCGCGGTCGGTGGGGCACAACCGTTCGGCCAGGGCCGGCAGCGCAAGCCGCAGGCTGCCCAGGATGCCGGTCCCGGCGGCGGCACCGCTAGCGGCGTCGCTATCCGCAGTGATCTGGAACAGGGGAGTACCGCTGCGGAACAGGGCGCAATCGCCGGCGACGTGGAAGGTGAAGACCGGGGCACCGAGGACCAGGACGAGATCATATCCGGACAGCGCGGCGGAGACCGCCTCCGGCGCCGCAGCGAGGAAGCCGGCGAAGAGCGGGTGCTCCTCCGGGAAGCTCACCCGGCTGGAGAAGGGGCTGGCCCAAACGGCGGCCCGCGCGCGCTCTGCCAGGGCGGTGGCCGCATCTCCGGCGCCCTCCTCATCCACCTCCGGCCCGATCACGAAGGCGGGCCGCGCGGAGGTCTCGATCGCGCGGGCGACCTCCTGCAGCAGACCCGGATCGGGCGCGGTGTCGCGGCTGACCCTGCGGGCCAGGACGGGACGGGTCCGCGCCGCCCAGTCATCGATCGGGATGGACACGAAGGTGGGCCCGCAGGGCCGCTGCATGGCGAGGTGGTAGGCATGCGCCAGCGCGGCCGGCACATCCTCCGCCCGGGCCGGCTCGCAGCTCCACTTCACATAGGGCTTGGGGAATTGCGGCGCGTCGGTGGCGCCGAGGAATGGGTTCATGGCCAGCAGGCTGCGAGCCTGTTGCCCGGCCGTGATCACCAGCGGCGCTTGGTTCCGGTAGGCCGTGAAGATATTGCCGAGGGCATGGCCCACCCCCGTCGCGGAATGCAGGTTGCAGAAGGCCGCCCGCCGCGTCGCCCGCGCATAGCCGTCCGCCATGGCGACGACCGAGGCCTCCTGCAGGCCAAGGATGTAGCGGAAGTCGTTCGGCCAGCGGTCCAGGAAGGGCAGCTCGGTCGAGCCGGGATTGCCGAACACCGTGGTCATGCCGAGCCCGCGGAGCAGGCCCATGGTGGCCTCGCGGACCGTCACCAGGCCGGGACTTGAAGCTGGACGGGTCACAGCTGCCGCTCTCCCTTCCTGAACTGGCAGGCGGGCCGGCGGGCGGCGCTCCTGCGGCTAACCTGGAAAGGGAGAGGGTGGTTCCGGTGGCCACGCCTCCCGCCTCTAGGTCCCAGCTTGCATCTCGCAGGTCGCTCAGGCCGCCCGGTCCGCGGTGTCGATCGTGACGCTGCCGCCCACCACGCGTGACACGCAGGTGCAGAGCTGGGTGTTCGTGGCCTTCTGAGGGTCGCTGAAGAAGACGTCGCGGTGGTCGACGACCCCCTCCACCTCGAGGATCTGCACGGCGCACAGGCCGCATTCACCGCGCCGGCAGTCGCAGATCATGTCCACCCCGGCTGCTTCCAGGGCGTCCAGCATGGTCTGGTTCCGGGGCACCGCGACCTCCTTGCCCAGCCGGGGAATTCTCACGGTGAAGGGCTCGGCCGCGTAGCGCCCGCTATTGCCGAAGGTCTCGAACCGCAGCCCGTCCACGGGCCGGCCGCTCTCCTGCCAGGCGCGCTTGGCCGCCTCCAGCATGCCGATCGGCCCGCAGACATAGAGCTCGCCGCCGGGCGCCAGCCGTGCAATCTCCGTGGGCAGGTCAATCCTGCCGCCCTCCTCGTCGATGAAGACCTGCAGTCGGTCGCCGAGCCGCTCGCGCAGGTCCTCCCCGAAGGCGAGATCCTGCCGCGTGCGGCAGGCGTAGAGCAGCCGGAACTTCGCATCGGTCCCGGCCAGGGCAAGGGCCATGGTGTAGATCGGGGTGATCCCGATGCCGCCGGCCACCAGCAGGTATTCGGGACGGTTCCGGGCGAGTTCGAAGTGGTTGCCGGGCTCCGAAATCGTGAGCCGGGCGCCGGGCTGCAATCCGTGCATATAGGCCGAGCCGCCGCGGCTGTCGGGCAGCAGCTTCACCGCGATGCGGCAGACGCCATCCGTGCAGGGGCCGACGATGGAATAGGACCGCACATCCGGCCGGCCATCGATCTGCACGACAATGTTAATGTTGCTGCCTGGCGTCGGCGCCTCGAAGCGCCCGGCGGGTTCTATCTCGAACAGGCGGATATCCGGTGTTATGTCCCGGGTGGCCCGCAAGCGGGCCGGCTGCCATTCGATGATCTCGCGCATCGGCTCTCTTCCAGGAAGATCAGGCGTCCTGTGCGAGGCGGTGCAGCGAGGCTCCCTGCCGCTCGCTGCCCCATGGCCCTCCCGTCCAGCCTACTCGGCGGCCAGCCCCGGCGTGCCCACTCCGGCCGGCGCCTGGCCGCCCCCCTCGGCCGCGAGCATGCGGTCGATCAGGCGCCGAGCCCAAAGGGCACCGGCATCGATGTTCAGGTTGTAGAAAGGCTGGCGCGGATTCTTGTTGATCGCCTTCTGCTGCGCCTCCAGCACGTCGTGGTCCTGGTCGTAGACGCCACGCCCCTGGTTGACATGGGCCAGGTTCAGCGACTTGGTCAGGGCGTGGTCCTCGGTGCGGAAGTTGCGGACGAAGTTCCAGAAGTAGTGGCAGCTCGTCTCCGTCTCCGGGGTGATCGAGGCCAGAAAGAAGCCATTCACCCCCTGGGATCGGTCGCCCTGGCGGGCGCCGGTGCCGGTCAGGGCCACCCCTACGTCGCCGGCCACGACGTTGGGCGCCTCGAAGTGGATGATCTGCCAACGGTCCACATGGCCGGGCTTGCCGAGCAGGCGCCCCCAGAAGGGAGGCGGCTCGATATTCTCCATCCAGCGCGACACGGTCACCTTGCGGTCGGTATGGGTGACCTCGAAGGGGTTCCGCGTGATCGCGTCGTCCCCGATGCTGCCGACATGGACATAGGTTTCATGGGTCAGATCCATGAGGTTGTCGATGACCAGCCGATAGTCGCATTGCAGGCTGTAGAAGGTCCCGCCCTCACCGACCCAGGGCGGGTCGCTGTTCCAGTGGAAGTCCGGCACCTTGTCCGGGTCGGCCAGCGCCGGGTCGCCCATCCAGACCCAGACGAGCCGGTACTTCTCCACGACGGGGTAGGCCCGGACGCAGGCCGAGGGATTGATGGTCTCCTGCGCGGGCATGTAGGTACAGCGGCCGGCCGCGTTGAAGATGAGCCCGTGATAGCCGCAGACGACCTCGTCGCCCTTCAGATGGCCGAGCGACAATGGTAGCAGCCGATGCCAGCAGGCATCCTCCAGCGCCACGACGCGGCCGTCCATGCGGCGGTACAGCACCAGGTCCCTGTCGCAGATTGTCCGGGCCGCCAGCTCGCGCTTGATTTCGTAGTCCCACGCAGCGGCGTACCATGCGTTCAGCGGGAACGGCTTGGGGGTCGTCACCGGTTCCTCCTCTCGCAGCCGCCTCTTCTTTACCCGAACATCGGTCGGACCAGCGAGCGATTTGCGGTAAAACGCTTCGTCGCGCGCCGGTTCCATAGATTGGGCCGGGATTGGCTCGGCCGTGGGCCGGCGGTTTCGCGGCGGCAGCCGTAACAGCTGTCGATAGTCGGCCAACGCCGCTTCCATGTCGTCGGCGACGCCGTAGCCGAGCGCGCCAATGACGACAGAGACCCGGCTAAGAGCTGTACGCGAAATGAGTTGTTTTCTTCGGGTCGGTCGGGGTGGGTGCCAAGCGTCAGGCGCGCACCACTAGCCGCCGCCTACCGTTCTAAATGCCGGGATAGACGCGCCAGAGCCCGTTGCCGAGATAGACGGCGTGCCAACCCTGCAGGAGCACTCCAGAGTATACGAGGTTGGCGGGTCGGTTCCTCGCCTGACCCGGGCCGCGCGGCGAAAAGCGGGAGCAATGCCGGGGGAGGGAGTTCCCTTCCTTCCACAAACCCAGCGACGCGGCTTCCCCGCTCGATGCGCCCCGGCGATGAACCTGCCGCACGCCCGCTCCCTTCACCTCCCGCAGGACGGAGCGCAGCATGCCAGCCGACGAGCCGGCGGAGACCATCCTTCCGCTGCTGGAGGAGGCCGTCCGCGTCTCGCGGCGCACCGTCGAGGCCGGCCGCGTCCGCGTTGCGGTGACGACCGAGACGGAGCAGCGCCTGCTGCGCGAGACGCTGCGTGCCCGGCGGGTGGAGGTGGAGCGGATCCCGCTCGACCGCATGCTGCCGGAAGGCGCCGCGCCGCCGCCGAGCCGGGAGGAGGGCGGGGACACTCTCGTCATTCCGATCGTCGAGGAGCGGGTCGTAGTGCAGCGCCGCTTGGTGCTGCGCGAGGAGCTGCGCCTGCGCTTCATCACCGCCGAGGAACACTGGGAACAGCCGGTCACCCTGCGCCGCCAGCGCGCGGCGGTCGAACGGCTGCCGCCCGGCGCATCGCAACCCAGTCAGGGAGGGTATCGCATGGCCCGCATGATCACCGCCTACTTCGTTAGCTACCAGGCCGCCGAGAGCGCGGCGCACGACCTCGCCACCCGCATCGGCGGCGTGCGCGGGGAGGTCTACGACGCGCGCAACGCCGACGACCTCGACCGCTTCGCGCTGCCCGAGAATGACCGCGCGACGCTGGACGAGGGCATCCGCCGCGGCGGCGCCGTGCTCTCCGCCGAGGTGCCGGAAGGCCGCTTCGAGGAGGTGGCGTCCGTGCTGGAACAGGCCGGCGCCAAGGATCTGGACAATGAGGAGCAGTCCTGGCGGAGCGAGGGCTGGCAGGGCCGGACCGACATGCGCGGCACGGAGACGCATGGCCTCGCCGGCACCGGGGCCACCGAGTCGAGCGCCCGCGCCACCCTGACCGATGCGCCTGCGACCGGCACAGCCACCCCGGGCACGTCGGGCGCCGCGCGCACCGAGGCCACGGAGCGGCTCGGCCCGCCGGAGGACGAGGCGCGGCTGCCGGTCGTCGAGGAGCGCCTGCGCGTCGGCAAGCGCGAGGTGGAGCACGGCCGCGTCCGGGTGCGCAGCTACGTAGTCGAGACGCCGATCGAGGAGTAGGTGCGCCTGCGCGAGGAGCATGTCGAGGTGGACCGCCGCCCGGTGGACCGCGCCGCGACCGCCGACGACGCCTTCCGCGACCGCACCATCGAGGCGACCGAGACGGCCGAGCGCCCCGTCGTCGAGAAGGAGGCGCGGGTGAAGGAGGAGGTGGTGGTGCGCAAGACCGCCGAGGAGCGCACCGAGCGCGTTACCGATACGGTGCGCCGCACCGAGGTGGAGGTGGAGGACGCGCGCAAGGCGGAGGCGC
>DASQVL010000475.1:0-5176 GCA_035640795.1 Crenalkalicoccus sp.
GGTTGGGACGTGCCGGTGCTGGAGGGCTATCGCTGCGGCATCGAGCTGGCGAAGCTGATGGTGAATCTCGGCGTGGATGCGAGCGGGCTGGCGTTTCCGGGTGATCCGCCGCCGAGGTCGCGGAAGCGGCGGCTGGTGTGAGCGGCCGGGAGGCTTCCAGTCGGACCGGGCAAGCGCCAAGGAGAAAGGATCAAAAGAAGGATGGTGGGGGTCTTGGGGGAGGAAGTTCCCTTCCTCCCCCATGGGCCACCTGACTCCCCACCGCCCGCGGCGCTAGAACCCCCGCGTGCCCGGAACCCGTCTCTTCCTCATCCGCCACGCCATCGTCGAGCCCTCCGCCCGCGCCATCCTCTACGGCAGCATGGACGTCGCCCTTTGCGACCTCGCGCTGCGGGAGGAGGCCGCGCTGTATCGCTGGCTCGCCGCCCGCCTGCCGCGCCCGGCCGCCTGGGTCACCTCCGCCCTCTCGCGCACCCGCGCGACCGCCGCGGCCATTTTCGCCGCGGGCTACCCCGAACAGCCGCTCACCCAGGAACCCGATCTCGCCGAGCAGCACCTCGGCGACTGGCAGGGCATCACGCATGAGCAGCTGACCGAGCGTCTGCGCCGTCCGCCCCACCCTTTCTGGCCGCATGCCGCGGAGGAGCGCCCGCCCGGCGGCGAGAGCTTCCCCGAGCTGCAGGCCCGCGTCGCCCCGGTGATCGAGCGCCTGGCCGCGCAGCACGAAGGCGGCGACGTCGTCATCGTCGCGCATGGCGGCTCCATCCGCGCCGCCCTCGCCCACGCCATCGGCCTCACGCCGCACCAGGCGCTCGCCTTCTCCATCCGCAATCTCGGCCTCACGCGGCTCGAGAAGCACGGGCCGGACTGGCGCGTCGCCGCGGTGAACGAGGAGCCCTGGAACGCTCCGCTCCCGGAACCGCCGCCTGAAGATCCGGAGCCCGAAGATCTGGACCCCGAAGATTTGGACAGGGCCGATCCGCCCCGGTAATCTCCCGTCCCTGTGGGGGGTTGGGGGAACCGGTTCATGCGTCGTCTCATCATGATCGGCCTGTGCGTGGCCGTCCTGGCCGGCTGCGCGGGGCCGCCCCAGCCGGGCGAGGAGCAGGCGCTGGTGGACCGCTCCACCCTCGCCGTGCAGGAGATGCTGGGCGGCGGCAACGACGCGCTCAACGCCGTCGCCCTGCTCCGCCGGGCACGCGCCGTGCTGATCTGCCCGCGCCTGTTCCGCGCCGGCTTCTTCTTCGGCGGCCAGGGCGGCGGCTGCGTGCTGGCGGCGAGGGACGCCGCGGGCTCCTGGTCCTCGCCGGCCTTCTACACCCTGGGCTCCGGCAGCTTCGGCCTGCAGGCGGGGATCGAGGACGCGGAGCTCATGCTGCTGATCATGAACGACCGCGCGCTGAACGCGATCCTCGACAGCCAGTTCAAATTCGGCGCCGATGCCTCCCTCGCCGTCGCCACCATCGGCGGCTCGGTGGGAGGCGCGACGACGGCGGCGGTGGGGGCGGATATCGTGACCTTCGCGCGCAGCCGTGGCCTCTATGCCGGCATCACCCTGCAGGGCTCCCTGCTCTCGGCGCGCAGCGACTGGACCCGCTCCTATTACGGGCAGGAGGTCGGGCCGCGGGACATCGTGGTGGCGATGCGCGTCTACAATCCGGGCGCCGACCCGCTGCGGGCCGTGCTGATGCGCTTCGGGGGCGCGCCCGGGGCGCAACTCGCACCGGCGCCGGCAGCCGCTGTACCCGCGCCTGCTCCCGCGCCGGCGCCATCCGGGCCGGTGCAGCGCGCGCCATTGCCGCCGCTGCGATAGAGCATTTCCAGGCGAAGTGTGCGCGGTTCGCCGCGGGAAATGCGATCAAGAACAAGGTGCTAGGGCGTTTCGGCCGTGCACGGCACGGGTGAAAACGCCCTAGCGGCCGGCCCGTGGCGTGGGGGAAAGCCGGGAACCCTGCCCCCCACTCCGCTTTCTCCCGGGCTTCTTCCGGGGCGCCGCCCAGGTGCTGCAGGGTCAGCGGAGGCGGAGGCGGTCGGGGATGGGCAGGCCCAGATGCACCGGGACGCGCCATACCTCGCGCACCGTCCGCTGCCGTACGAAGCCCGCCGCCACGTAGTTCGGCAGCGCGCGCGGATGGTCCGCCGTGCAGGTGTTCACCGTCATCGCCCGCGCGCCGTCCCGCCAGGCCGCGTCCACCGCATGGCGCAGGAAGGTGCGGCCCAGGCCCCGCCCGATCGCGTGCGGCACAAGCCCGAAATAGGAGAGGTTGACCACGCCGCCCGCCCGCTTCTCCAGCTCGTAGAAGCCGGCCGGCTCGCCCTCCTGCACCAGCACCCGCACGGAAACGCGCGGATCGCCGAGCATCCCGGCCAGCTCCGCGTCCGAGAGGGTGCGCCGCAGCCACCAGACATAGTCGCGCCCGACGGCGTCATAGAGGTAGCGGTAGAAGCGCACCGTGCAGCGCGTCGCGTGGTCCACCCGGGTATCGGCCGGCAGGGGCGGCGCCGGCTCCTCCGGCGGCCGATCCATGCGCAGGAAGGTCACGTCCACCGCGACGGGGATGACCAGCTCGGACTGGCTCGCCGCGCTCATCGCCGCGCCATGCGCGTCCCGTTCAGTTGTCGAGGAAGCTGCGCAGCTTCCGCGACCGGCTGGGGTGCTTCAGCTTGCGCAGCGCCTTAGCCTCGATCTGCCGGATGCGCTCGCGCGTCACGTTGAACTGCTGGCCCACTTCCTCCAGCGTGTGGTCGGTGTTCATGCCGATGCCGAAGCGCATGCGCAGCACGCGCTCCTCCCGCGGCGTGAGGGAGGAGAGGACGCGCGTCGTCGCCTCCCGCAGGTTGGACTGGATCGCGGCGTCCAGCGGGATGATCGCCGCCTTGTCCTCGATGAAGTCGCCGAGATGGCTGTCCTCCTCGTCGCCGATCGGCGTCTCCAGGCTGATCGGCTCCTTGGCGATCTTGAGGACCTTGCGCACCTTCTCGAGCGGCATGCCGAGCTTCTCGGCCAGTTCCTCCGGCGTCGGCTCCCGCCCGATCTCGTGCAGCATCTGGCGCGAGGTCCGCACCAGCTTGTTGATCGTCTCGATCATGTGGACCGGGATGCGGATGGTCCGCGCCTGGTCGGCGATCGACCGCGTGATCGCCTGGCGGATCCACCAGGTGGCGTAGGTCGAGAACTTGTAGCCGCGGCGATACTCGAACTTGTCCACCGCCTTCATCAGGCCGATGTTGCCCTCCTGGATCAGGTCCAGGAATTGCAGGCCGCGGTTGGTGTATTTCTTGGCGATGGAGATGACGAGGCGGAGGTTGGCCTCGATCATCTCCTTCTTCGCCTGGGTCATGTCGCGCTCGCCGCGGCTGACCGTCGCGTAGACGCGGCGGAACTCGACGAGCGGCAGGCCGGTCTCGTTGGCGACGGCGCCGATCTGCGCGCGCACCCGCTCCACGTCGTCGCGGGAGACGGCGACGAAGACCTTCCACGCCTTGCCCGGCAGCTTCGACACGCGGTCGAACCAGGCGGGGTCGAGCTCGCTGCCGCGCCAGTGCTCGAGGAACTCCTCGCGCTTCACCTTGGCGGCTTCCGCCATGCGCAGCACCTGGCCCTCGAGCGGGGTGAAGCGGCGGTTCAGCCCCTTCAGCTGCTCGACCAGCTCCTCGATGCGGTTGTTGTGCAGGTGCACCTTCTCGACCAGCGCGACCAGCTCGGCGCGGGACTTCTCCCAGCCCTTCTCGGACTTGCCGTCCAGGTCCTCGCCCGCCGCATAGGCCTCCATGCGGCGGGACTGCAGCTTCTGCAGCCGCGCATAGACGGCCTGGATGGCCTCGAAGGCGGCCAGCGCCTCGGGCTTCAGCTTCTCCTCGAGCGCCGAGAGGGAGAGGCCCATGCCCTCGCCCTCCTCGCCCTCCTCGAACTCCTCCTCCGGGTCGGGCGGGCCGGCATCGGGCTGGTCGGCGCTGGCGGTGGCCTCCAGGTCGATGACGTCGCGCAGCAGCATGCGGCCTTCCCTGACCGCATCGTGCCAGGCGACGATCGCCTTGAAGGTCAGCGGGCTCTCGCAGAGCCCGCCGATCATCATGTCCCGCCCCGCCTCGATGCGCTTGGCGATGGCGATCTCGCCCTCGCGGGAGAGCAGCTCGACGGTGCCCATCTCGCGCAGGTACATGCGGACCGGGTCGTCGGTGCGGCCGAGATTCTCCTCGTCCACATTGCCGGCGCCGTCCTCCTCGGACTCCTCCTCGCTCTCCTTGCCGTTCGCCTTGGGCGCGGCCGGCGACTCGCCGTCCTCGCTCTCCTCGGCGTCCACCACGGTGATGCCCATGTCGCTGAGCGTCGCCATGGTGTCCTCGATGTGCTCGGAGGAGACCTGGCCGGGCGGCAGGGCGGCGTTGAACTCGTCCCAGGTGACGTAGCCGCGCTCCCGCCCCAGGGCGAGCAGCTTCTTGACGGTGGCGCGCTGGATGTCGAGCAGCGCACCCTCCACCGCCTCGTCCCGGCTCTCGACCGTTTCCGCGCCGTTCGCCGCCTTGCTCGCCATGCCCTGCTCCGTCGTCGGACCGCGCGCGGTGCCGCCCCACGCGCCGTCGGGAATCCCTCTACCCTATGGGCAGTGCCTCGGCCGCCTCGCCCCCGCGCAGCGCGGCCAGCGCCTCGGTCAGCCGGATCAGGCGGCGCTGGGCCGCCGGGTCGTTCGTCTCGACCAGCATCCGCTCAGCCTCCGCGCGGTCGGCGAGCAGTTCCGCCTCGCCCCGCAACAGCCCGAAGAAGTGCCACCACGCATCCAGCGCGTCCCTGGGCTGCGCGGCCGCCGAGGCGGCCGCGGACAGACCGGGTCCGCGCACGACGTGAAGGACATCCCCCTCCAACCCGCCTCCGGCGAGTTGGTCCAGCAGATCGGGGGAGTCAAGCGGACCCCCTTGCGCCGCCACATCGAGCAGCGCGGCCTGTATCCGCGCACACGCACCCGTGGGCAGGGAAAGGGTGGCCAGCGCCTCCTCGAGCTCGGGCAGCAGGGCCGGGTGTTGCAGCAGGATGGCGAGCAGGTTCCGCGCCCGCGCCTCGCGCACCGCTGGCGCCTCGATCGGCGGCCGCACGGCGATGGGGCGCGCCGGGGCGCTGCCGCGGCGCGCGGCGGCGAACCAGCGGTCCAGCAGCGCGCGGCGATATTCGGCAGCCAGC
>DASQVL010000476.1:0-2373 GCA_035640795.1 Crenalkalicoccus sp.
GCGCCGCCCGGCCGAGGGCGCCGCGCCCGAGCTCGCCCTGCCCTTCGCGGTCGAGGGTGGCACGCTCAGCCTCGCGCAGCTGCCGGTGGCGCGGCTGCCCGCCCTGGCCTGGCCGGAGCGCTGACCGCCCCGCTGCCCCGCGCATGGGCAATGGTGTGACCGCGCCGCAGGCAGGCCGCGCCGGAAACGGTCACATCGCGCCCCCTGGGCGGTGGCACGGGGATCGCAAGACCCGGGACGGCCGCCTTCCGCCGCGGCCGGGACCGCTCCGGAGGAATAACGATGCCCGCCCATCTGCCCCGCCTGACGCGCCGCGGCGCGCTCGGCCTCGGCGGCGCCGCACTGGCCCTGCCGGCGATCCGCCCCGGCTGGGCGCAGGGCGCGCCGATCAAGGTCGGCGTGCTGCACTCCCTCTCCGGCACCATGGCGATCAGCGAGACGGCGCTGCGCGACACCGTGCTGATGATGGTGGAGTGGGTGAACGCCAAGGGCGGCGTGCTCGGCCGCAAGGTGGAGGCGGTGGTGGTGGACCCCGCCTCCAACTGGCCGCTGTTTGCCGAGAAGGCGCGCGAGCTCCTGCAGGTGCAGAAGGTGGACGTGGTGTTCGGCTGCTGGACCTCGGTCTCCCGCAAATCCGTGCTGCCGGTGTTCGAGGAGCTGAACGGCCTGCTCTTCTACCCCGTGCAGTATGAGGGCGAGGAGGAAAGCAAGAACATCTTCTACACCGGCGCCGCGCCGAACCAGCAGGCGATCCCGGCCGTCGAATACCTGATGGGCCCCGATGGCGGCGAGGCGAAGCGCATCGCGCTGCTGGGGACCGACTACGTCTATCCGCGCACCACGAACCGCATCCTGCGCGGCTTCCTGAAGTCCAAGGGCGTGGCCGAGACCGACATCATGGAGGAGTACACGCCCTTCGGCCATAGCGACTGGCAGGGCATCGTCGCGCGGGTGAAGCGCTTCGCCGGCGAGGGCAAGAAGACCGCGATCGTCAGCACCATCAACGGCGACGCGAACGTGCCCTTCTACCGGGAGCTCGGCAACCAGGGCATCAAGGCGGAGGACATCCCCTGCGTCGCGTTCAGCGTGGGCGAGGAGGAGCTGGCGGGCATCGACACCAGGCCCCTGGTCGGCCACCTGGCCGCCTGGAACTACTTCATGAGCGTGCAGTCGCCGGTGAACGACGAGTTCCTGGCGATGTGGCGCGCCTACATCAAGAATCCGAAGCGCGTCACCAACGACCCGATGGAGGCGACCTACACCGGCTTCAGGATGTGGACCCAGGCGGTGGCCAAGGCCGGCACCACCAATGTGGACGCGGTGCGGGCGGCGCTGACCGGCCAGAAGCTCGCCGCGCCCTGCGGCTATGAGGAGACGATGCTGCCGAACCACCACCTTTCCAAGCCGGTCATGATCGGCGAGGTGCAGGCGGACGGGCAGTTCAACATCGTCTGGAAGACGCCGCAGGCGGTCCCGGCCGAGAACTGGTCACCCTTCATCCCGGAGAACGCGAACCGCCGCCGCGGTTGAAGCCGGAGCGGCGGTCCTCGCCCGTGACGCAAGGCGCCGATCACCCGTGGCAGGTGCAGCCGGCATGGCCGCAGCCCGTGCCGTCGCGGTGGTGGTCGGCGCAGCTGTCGCTGCAGAACAGGCGCTCATCGCGCCGCACCGCCCGGTCGACGGGGATGACGCAGACGCAGTCCGCGCAGGCGCACTTCACCATGGAAACATCGGTGGCCATTGCCCTGACCTCCTATCCGGTCCCGCCGTCATCGGCGGCCCTGCGGATCGCTAGTCGCGTGGCGCCGCGTTATACAATCACCTTGCTGGCGGCCGCGCTGCTGGTGCTGCTGACCGGCCTGCCGGCGCGCGCGCAGGAGAGCTTCGCCGAGGCGGTCGCCGCGCTCGGCGGCGGTTTCGCCCAGCAGGCCGCGGCGGCGGAGCGGCTGGGCGCGCTTGGCGACCCGCGTGGCCTGCCGGTGCTGCGCGCGCTGGCCGAGGGGACGCTGCAGCGCCTGCCGGACGGCAGCGTGCTGCTGCCGGGCACGCCGGCTGCACCTGCCACGGGTGACGCCGGCGGCGGCGCTGTCCGAAGCGCAGGACCGTCGCCTCACCCGCGGCGGCGGTTCGCGTTCTCGGGGATGAACTGCGACCAATTCTCCGCCGGCACCGCGTTCGGCGTCTTCCAGACGATGTTGAACTGCCCGTCCCCCTGGATCTCGCCGATGAGGACCGGCTTCGAGAGGTGGTGGTTCGGCAGCATCGCCTCCTCGTAGCCGCAGGGCGCGGCGAGCTTCTGGCCGGTCAGCGCCGCCCGCACGGCGTCCACATTGGTGGTGCCGGCCTTGGCCACGGCCTGGGTCCACATCCTGA
>DASQVL010000477.1:0-4918 GCA_035640795.1 Crenalkalicoccus sp.
GGAGGGCGAGGCGCTCGGGCCCTGCGGCGCCGTCACGCTCGCGCCCGGCGAGGCGCGGCTGTTCGAGGCCGAGCCGCTCCGCCCCATCCTGCTGCCCGTTGCCGCCCCGGCGCCCGGCAAGCGCGGCGGGGAGGAAGCCGAGCGCGTCGCCGCCGTGGCCGCCCAGCCGCGCGTCGCCATCGAGGCGGTGCAGCCCGCCGTGGATGGCGGCCGCTTCGCGGTGAAGCGCGTGGTGGGGGAGGTGGTGGAGGTCACCGCCGACCTGATCTGCGACGGGCATGAGAAGCTGGGCGCCGCGCTGCTGTGGCGCGCCGGCGACGAGACGGCGTGGCAGGAGGTGCGCATGCGCCTCCTCGAGAATGACCGCTGGGTGGCGCGGTTCCCGCTGGAGCGCATGGGCCCCTACCGCTTCATGGTCGAGGCCTGGCACGACGTGTTCGAGAGCTTCCGCGACGGGCTCGAGAAGAAGCACGATGCCGGCCAGGACCTGACGCTGGAGCTGGAGGAGGGCCGCATCCTGGTGGCCCGCGCGGCGGAGCGCGCCGGCGGCGCGCTGACGCAGCTGGCGAAGCGCCTGAGAAAGGCGGATGCGGCGGAGCGGCTGCACCTGCTGCTCGACCCGATGACGGCGGGGCTGATGGCGGAGGCGGACGATCGCCCGCATCGCGCGCGCTCGGCGGAGATGCCCGTGGAGGCGGACCGCCTCGCCGCGCGCTTCGCCAGCTGGTACGAGATGTTCCCACGCAGCCAGTCCGGCGACAGGCGGCGGCACGGCACCTTCGACGATGTGATCCGCCAGCTGCCGCGCGTGCGCGCCATGGGCTTCGACGTGCTCTACTTCCCGCCGATCCACCCGATCGGCCGCGCCTTCCGCAAGGGCCGGAACAACACGCTGACGCCGGCGCCGGACGACCCCGGCAGCCCCTACGCCATCGGCTCGGAGGAGGGCGGCCACGACGCGATCCACCCTGAGCTCGGCACGCTGGACGACTTCCGCCGGCTGCGCGAGGCCGCGGCGGCCGAAGGGATCGAACTGGCGCTCGACTTCGCCATCCAGTGCAGCCCGGACCATCCCTGGCTGCGCGCGCACAAGGACTGGTTCGACTGGCGCCCGGACGGCAGCCTGAAATACGCAGAGAACCCGCCGAAGAAGTACCAGGACATCGTCAACGTGGACTTCTACACGCCGGGCGCGGTGCCGGGCCTGTGGCTCGCGCTGCGCGACGTGGTGCGCTTCTGGGCGGAGCAGGGCGTGCGGCTGTTCCGCGTGGACAACCCGCACACCAAGCCGCTGCCCTTCTGGGAATGGATGATTGCGGACATCCGCGCGCGCCACCCGGATGCGATCTTCCTGGCCGAGGCCTTCACCCGCCCGAAGATGATGTATCGCCTGGCGAAGCTTGGCTTCAGCCAGTCCTACACCTACTTCACCTGGCGCAATGCGAAGCGCGAGATCATGGACTACCTGACGGAGTTGACGCGCACCGCGCCGCAGCCCGGCAATGTCGGGGACTTCTACCGGCCCCACTTCTTCGTCAACACGCCGGACATCAACCCGCCCTTCCTGCAGACCGGCGGGCGCCCGGCGCACCTGATCCGCGCCGCGCTGGCGACGACGCTGTCCGGCCTCTGGGGCATGTACCAGGGCTTCGAGCTGTGCGAGGCAACGCCGCTGCCGGGACGGGAGGAGTACCTGGATTCCGAGAAGTACGAGATCCGCGTCTGGCCGGACCGCCGGCCCGGCGACATCGTGGACGAGATCACGCGGCTGAACGCCCTCCGCCGGCTGAACCCGGCGCTGCAGTCGCATCTCGGCCTCGCCTTCCACAACGCCTTCAACGACCAGGTGCTGTGGTACCGCAAGGCGACGCCGGACCGCTCCAACGTCATCCTGTGCGCGGTCAGCCTGGATCCGCAGGCGGTGCAGGAGGCGACGGTGGAGCTGCCGCTCTGGGAATGGGGCCTGCCGGATGACGCGGCCCTGGAGGCGGAGGACCTGATGCGCGGCCACCGCTTCGCCTGGCACGGCAAGCTGCAGCGGATCCGCCTCGACCCCGCCGACCTGCCCTTCGGCCTCTGGCGCGTCCACCCGCTGGGGAGCGCGTGATGGCGCGCCATCGGGAGGATGCGGCGGCGCTGCGCGCCGAGGCGCCGCGCATTGCAGCCCCGCGACGCCTGGTGCTGCCGCGCGCGGCGCAGGACAATGACCCGCACTGGTACCGTGACGCCGTCATCTACCAGCTGCACGTGAAGAGCTTCTTCGATGCCAGTGGCGACGGCGTGGGCGACTTCCCGGGCCTCATGCAGAAGCTCGACTACATCGCCGCCCTTGGCGTGGACACGCTCTGGCTGCTGCCCTTCTATCCATCCCCGCGCAAGGACGATGGCTACGACATCGCCGACTACCGCGGTGTGCACCCCGATTACGGCACGCTGCAGGATGCCCGCCGCTTCGTGCGCGAGGCGCATGCGCGCGGCCTGAAGGTGATCACCGAGCTGGTGGTGAACCACACCAGCGACCAGCACCCCTGGTTCCAGCGCGCCCGCGCGTCGCGACCCGGCTCCTCCCACCGCAACTACTACGTCTGGTCCGACACCGACCAGCGGTACAAGGGCACGCGCGTCATCTTCCTCGACACCGAGAAGTCGAACTGGACCTGGGACCCGGTGGCCGGCGCCTATTTCTGGCACCGCTTCTACAGCCACCAGCCGGACCTGAACTTCGACAACCCGCGCGTGCTGGCCGAGGTGCTGAACGTGATGCGCTTCTGGCTCGACATCGGGGTGGACGGGCTCAGGCTGGACGCCGTGCCCTATCTGGTGGAGCGCGAGGGCACGAACAGCGAGAACCTGCCCGAGACGCATGAGGTGCTGCGCCGCATCCGCGCCAAGCTGGACGAGGGCTATCGCGGCCGCATGCTGCTCGCCGAGGCGAACCAGTGGCCGGAGGACACGCAGCAGTATTTCGGCCAGGGCGACGAATGCCACATGGCCTTCCACTTCCCGCTGATGCCGCGCATGTACATGGCGATCGCGCAGGAGGACCGCTTCCCGATCACCGACATCCTGCGCCAGACGCCCGACATCCCGGAGGGCTGCCAGTGGGCGATCTTCCTGCGCAACCACGATGAGCTGACACTCGAGATGGTCACGGACCGGGAGCGCGACTACCTCTGGTCCACCTACGCCGCCGACAAGCGCGCGCGCCTCAACCTCGGCATCCGCCGCCGCCTGGCGCCGCTGCTGGAACACGACCGGCGGCGCATCGAGCTGATGAACGGCCTGCTGCTCTCCATGCCGGGCACGCCGGTCATCTACTACGGCGACGAGATCGGCATGGGGGACAATATCTTCCTCGGCGACCGCGACGGCGTGCGCACGCCCATGCAGTGGTCGCCCGATCGCAATGGCGGGTTCAGCAGGGCGGATCCCGCCTGCCTCGTCCTGCCGCCCATCCAGGACCCGCTCTACGGCTTTCAGGCGGTGAACGTGGAGGCGCAGTCCCGCGACCCGCATTCCCTGCTCAACTGGACGCGGCGCATGCTCGCGGTGCGCAAGCGCAGCAAGGCCTTCGGGCGCGGCGCGATGCGGCTGCTCTACCCGGCGAACCGCAAGGTGCTGGCCTATGTCCGGGAATACGAGGACGATATCATCCTCTGCGTCTTCAACCTCTCGCGCAGCGCCCAGGCGGTCGAGCTCGACCTCGCCGCCCAGGCCGGGCGGGTGCCGGTCGAGATGCTGGGCGGCACCGGCTTCCCGCCGATCGGCCAGCTGCCCTACCTGCTGACCCTGCCGCCCTTCGGCTTCTACTGGTTCGTCCTCGCCACCGAAAAGGCGCTGCCGCCCTGGCACGCCCCCGCGCCTGAACCGTTACCCGATCTCCGCACCATGGTGTTGAGGGCTGATGTGAACACGCTGCTGAGCGAGGGCGTCCGCCGCGAGCTGGAGGCCGAGGTGCTGCCGGACTACCTGCCGAAGCGGCGCTGGTTCGCGGCCAAGGATGCGCGGCTCGAGAGCGTGCGCCTTGGCGCCATCGCCGCCCTGCCGGCGACGCGCGGCGCGGTTGTGATGGCGGAGGTGGAGGCGCGGCTGCCCGGCCGGACGGAGCGCTACGCCCTGCCGCTGGCGGGCGTCGAGGACGTGGAGGGTATCGGGCCGCTGCCGGCCCAGCTCGCCCTCTCCCGCCTGCGTCAGGGCCGCCGCGTCGGCTTCCTGACCGACGCCTTCGCCGATGACCGCATGCCGGGCGCGGTGATCACGGCGCTGCGCGAGGGCCTCGACCTGCCGACTGAGGAGGGCGTGATCCGCTTCCGCGGCACCTCCCGCCTCCGCGACCTCGTCCTGCCGGAGAAGCCGGAGATCCGGCGCATGTCCGCCGAGCAGTCCAACTCCTCCATCATCCTGGGCGAGACGGCGGTGTTGAAGATCCTCCGCCGCATCAACCCCGGCATCCACCCGGAAGCCGAGATGACGCGCCACCTGACCGAGCGCGGCTTCGCCAACATCCCGCCGCTGCTCGGCGAGGTGACGCGCGTCGCGCCGGACGGCACGCCGAACACGCTGATGCTCGTCCAGGGCTTCGTGCGCAACCAGGGCGATGGCTGGGAGTGGACGATCGACTGGCTGCACCGCGCGGTGGACGAGGCGGCGATGACGGCCGAGCCGACCGAGGACGCCTTCGCCGGCTACCTCGCTTTCGCGACCGCGCTCGGCCAGCGCCTCGGCGAGCTGCACGCCGTCCTCGCCGAACCCAGCAGCGATCCCGCCTTCGCGCCGGAGACGGCGACCGAGGCCGACCGCGAGCGCTGGGCGGAGGGCGCGCTGGCGCAGCTGCAGCCGGCGCTCGCCCTGCTCGCCGCGCAGCCGCGCTGGGAGCGTGACGAGGATGCGCTGCTCGCCGCCGGCCTGCTGCGGCGGC
>DASQVL010000478.1:0-4019 GCA_035640795.1 Crenalkalicoccus sp.
CCTGCGCCTCCCGCGCCGCGCGCAGCTCCGCTCGCCAGCCGGACCAGGGCGGCGCGGCGATGGGCGTCGCGGCGCGCGCGGCCTGGGCGAAGGCGTTGAGCTCCGCGACGATGCCGAGCGCCGGGCGGTGCACCCGGCCGATCTCCGCCTGGTCGGGATGGACATGGACGATCGGCGTCGCCCCTGCCAGGTCGAACAGCGTGTAGCCCTGGCTCACCGCCTCGCCGAGCCGGGTGCCGATGGCGAGCACCAGGTCGGCCTCCTTCGCCTGCGCCACCAGCGCCGGGTCGGCGCCGACGCCGATATCGCCCGCGAAGTTCGGATGGGTGCCGTCGAACAGGCTCTGGCGGCGGAAGGCGACGGCGACGGGCAGGTCGTTCGCCACCAGGAAGTCGCGGATGGCGGCGCGGCCCTCGGCGGTCCAGCGGCTGCCGCCGAGGACCGCGAGCGGCTGCCGCGCCTCGGCCAGCATGCCCATCAGGCGCGGGATCGCCTCCGGCGCCGGGTGCGGCGGCAGCACGGGCGCAGGGCCGATATCCGGCACATCGGCCCACTGCTTCTGCATCTCCTCGGAGATCGCCACCACCACCGGCCCGGGCCGGCCGCTCATCGCCACGTCGAAGGCGTGCGCCATGACCTCCGGGATGCGGCGGGCGTCGTCGATCTGCGTCACCCACTTCGCCAGCGGCTGGAACATCCGCCGGTAGTCCACCTCCTGGAAGGAGTCGCGGTCGGTCTCCGCGAAGGGGATCTGGCCGACCAGCAGCACCAGCGGCGTGCTGTCCTGCATCGCCACATGCACGCCGATGCTGGCATGGCAGGCACCGGGGCCGCGGGTGACGATGGCGACCCCCGGCCGGCCGGTGAGCTTGCCATGCGCCTCCGCCATGTGGGCGGCGCCGGCCTCGAAGCGGCAGGTGATGAGCTGGATGCGGTTGCGGACCGAATAGAGGCCGTCGAGCAGGTCGAGATAGCTCTCGCCGGGGACGGCGAAGCAGTGCGTGACCCCCTGGGCGACCAGCGCATCGGCCAGCAGCTTGCCGCCGGGCCGCCCCTGCCCGCGCCGCGATTCCATCATGCCCCACGCTCCTTCCCGACTGCAGCGTCCCCGACCGCAGCGGCCTGCTGTCCGGTCCGCCCTCCGCCGCCAGTGCGGCGCCCTGCGGACCGGCACACCGGCCCTGGAATTCCATGGCCTGCCGGTCCGCTTCCTCCGCTGCCGATGCAGCGAGCCTCGCGGACAGGACAGTAGAGCAGCCGCCGCCGGCGCGGAACCGCCGCGCGGGCCGAAGCCGCATGCGTCCCGCGCCCCCGCGCACCCCTTGCCGCGACCGCGCGACACCCCGGGCATCGCTGCCCGCGAGATAGGCACAACAGGCGCAATCTTAACAGGTTTGAAATAGATCGCCCCCCTCGCACATGCGAGATAGCGCGCCATTCGAGATTGCGGGGACCTTCATCAATCCATGGGTTTGCGCTGGGCGGGAGGTTCGGGCGGCTCCCGCCGCTGCGGCCGGGCGGCGGCGGCGGCGCTGATCCTGCTCGGCTGCGGCGCGGCCTGGGCCCAGGAGCCGGCAGCCGTCCCCGCCGCCGCACCGGCCGCGCGCTTCCCCGTCCTCGAATATCGCGTGCAGGGCAACACCGTCCTGCCGCAGCTGCGGGTGGAGGAAGCGGTCTACCCGCATCTCGGCACCGGCCGCACGGCGGAGGATATCGAGGCGGCGCGCAAGGCGCTGGAGGATGCCTACAACAAGGCCGGCTACCCCACCGTGACGGTGGAGGTGCCGCAGCAGCGCATCGCCGGCGGCATCGTCACGCTCCAGGTGGTGGAACGCCCCGTCGGGCGGCTCCGCGTCACCGGCGCGCGCTGGTTCCTGCCCGGCCAGGTGCGCGCCGGCGCGCCCTCCGTCGCCGAGGGCAAGGTGCCGAACATCCCGGAGGTGCAGCGCGACATCGTCGCGCTGAACCGGCTGCCGGACCGCCGGGTGACGCCGCAGATCCGCCCGGGTGCCGCGCCCGACACGGTGGACGTGGACCTCGAGGTCGAGGACCGGCTGCCGCTGCACGCCTCGGCCGAGCTGAACAACCGGCAAACCCGCAGCACGCGGGAGCTCCGGGTGATCGGCGCGGTGCGCTACGACAATCTCTGGCAGCGCGGCGACAGCATCAACTTCGCCTACCAGACGGCGCCGCAGAGGCCCTCCGACGCCAGCGTCTATTCCGGCTCCTATCTCTGGCGCGTCCCCGGCGGCTCGGCCTCCGTCCTCGCCTCCATCATCCGCTCGGACAGCGACGTGGCGACGGTGGGCGGCACGACGGTGATCGGCAAGGGCACCATCGCCGGGCTGCGCGGCATCGTGCCGCTCGGCTTCTCGCCGGGCTTCACGCACAGCCTCTCCTTCGGCGCGGACTACAAATCCTTCCGGGACGGCATCATCCTCGGCGCCGACCGCGCCGAATACCCGATCACCTACTACCCCTTCACCGTGACCTACCAGGCGAGCTGGGCGGGCGAGCGCGCCACCACGGACATCTCCGCCTCCTTCGTCTGGGCGTTCCGCGGCCTCGGCAGCAACACCTTCGACTTCACTCAGAAGCGCGCCTTCGCGCAGCCGGGCTTCAGCTACATCCGCGCCGACGCGGCGCGGCTGCAGAACCTGCCCTGGGGCATGCAGCTCTACGGCCACGCCACCGGCCAGTATGCGCGGGAGCCGCTGATCGCGAACGAGCAGTTCGCCCTCGGCGGCCTCGACAGCGTGCGCGGCTACTTCGAGGTGGAGACGCTCGGCGATTTCGGCGCGGCCTTCCAGGGGGAGCTGCGCAGCCCCTCCCTCGCGCCGCTGCTCGGGCCGCGGGTGAACGAGGTCAGGCTGCACGCCTTCTTCGATGTCGGCGCGGCCGGCATCAACCATCCGCTGCCCCAGCAGAACCACAGCTTCACCCTGGCCTCCACCGGCGTCGGTGCGCGGATGCGGCTGTTTGACCGGGTGAACGGCCAGGTCGAGGGCGCGACGACGCTGACCGACGGCGCCGACACCAAGGCGGGCAATGTGCGTGCCCTGTTCCGCATCTGGGGAGATTTCTGACGCCATGCGCCCGAAGCCTGCACGGTCCGGGCGGCTCGCGCTGCTCGCCGCCTGTCTCATCCTGCTGCTCGCGCCCGCCAGCGCGCGCGCCTGGTGGGACGGCAACTGGGCCTACCGGATGAAGGTGACGGCGGGCGGCCCGCCACCGGCGGAGGGTGCTCCGGCCACGGACGCGGCGCCGGCCGCGCCGGCCACGCCGGTCGGCCGCAGCCGCGTGCTGGTGCGCCTGCACCAGGGCATCTTCAACTTCAACAACACCAAGGAGGACGGCACCGACATCCGCTTCGTCGCCGCGGATGACCACACGCCCCTCCGCTTCAGCGTCGAGAAGTATGACAGCCTGGTGGACCAGGTCGGGCTGTTCTGGGTGGACATCCCGGACCTGCAGACGGGCGGCGCCGGCACCCCCTTCTACATCTACTGGGGCAACCGGAACGCCCCGCCGGCGGGCGACGCCAAGGCGACCTTCGATGCGGAGACGGTGCTCGCCTACGATTTCGTGGGCGATGCCGGCAACCCGCGCGACGCGACGGGCTACGGCAACAACGCGACCTCCGCGGCGCGGCGCGATGACGGGCTGGTCGGCTTCGGCGAGCGCTTCGACGGGACGGCAACGGTGCGCATCCCGGCCTCGCCCTCGCTCGGCTGGGCGGCGGGCGGGCCGGTGACCTGGTCCTTCTGGGTGCGGCCCGACGCGGCGAATGCCGAGGGCGTGCTCTACCAGGCACGGGAGGGCGACACCCAGCTGACCATCGGCCTTTCCGCCGGCGCGCCCTATGCGGAGCTGGCGAACGCCGCCGGCGCGGTGCGCACGCCGGTGGGCTCCGCGATCGCGGCGGAGAGCTGGCATCTGGTCGCGGTGGTCGCGGCGAATGACCGGCTGGCCGTCTGGCTGGATGGCGCGAAGCAGGGCGAGGCCGCGCTCTCCCTGCC
>DASQVL010000479.1:0-6625 GCA_035640795.1 Crenalkalicoccus sp.
AAGTTCCCTTCCTCCCCCAAGGGCCACCCACACCCCGCCTCAATCCATCGCCACATGCGCCGGCCCGCCGCCCGCACTCCCCGGCGGCCGCCGCATCAGCGGCAGCAGCAGGAACATCGCCAGGGCCAGCGCCATCAGCAGCCAGAAATCGTCCATGTAGGCAATGATGCTGGCCTGCCGCGTCACCTCCAGGTTCAGCAGCGCGGCGCCCTTCGTCGTCGCCGGGTCCCAGAAGTGGTGGACCGCCGGCAGCTCGAACACCCGGTTGAGCGGCGAGGCGAAGCGCGAGAGCTCCGAATGCACCACCTGGGTGTTGCGCGTCACCAGCGCCTGCAGCGCGGAGATGCCGGCCGCGCCGCCGATGTTCCGCATCAGGCTGATCAGCGAGGTGCCGTCCGTCCTGAGCCCCGGGTCCAGCGTGGCGAAGGCGACCAGGTTCAGCGGAATGAAGACGAAGCCCAGCGCCGCGCCCTGCAGGATCGTCACCGTCGCCAGCGTCCACATGGAGACGGCCGGGGTCCAGCCCGTCATCTCCCACAGCGTCCAGGCCATCAGCCCGATGCCGAAGGCCATCACCTTGCGCGGGTCCACCCGCTGGGCGATCCGCCCGGCGACCAGCATCGCCGCCATGGTCCCGAGGCCGCGCGGCGCCAGCAGGAGCCCCGCGGTGAACACCGGGTAGTCGCCCAGCGTCTGCAGCCAGGGCGCCATCAGTGCGGAGGTCGCGAACAGGATCGTCCCCACGACGAACATGATGCCGAGGCCGCTGACGAAGTTGCGGTCACGGAAGATGCGCGGCGGGATGAAGGGCCGCTCCGCGGTGAACAGGTGCACCAGGAACAGGTAGAGGCCGAGGCCGGCCAGCGTCGCCTCCACGATGATCTCGGTGGAACCGAACCAGGCCTTCAGCTCGCCGCGGTCCAGCATGAACTGCAGCGCGCCGATGCCGAGCGCCAGCGTCCCGAAGCCGAGCCAGTCGAAGCCCCGCCGCTCCCCGGGCTCGTCGCGCGGCATGAAGACGAGCAGGCCGAGGAAGGCGAGCGCGCCGAAGGGCACGTTCACGTAGAACACCCAGCGCCAATTCCAGCTCTCGGTCAGCCAGCCGCCGAGGGTCGGGCCCAGGATCGGGCCGAGCATGACGCCCATGCCCCAGATCGCTATCGCCTGGCCGCGCTGCTCGACCGGGTACATGTCGAGCATGGCGGACTGGCTGAGCGGCACGAGCGCCGCGCCGAACACGCCCTGCAGCAGCCGGAACAGCACCATCTGCTCGAGCGACTGCGCCGCGCCGCACAGCACGGAAGCCAGGGTGAAGCCGCCGACCGAGACCAGGAACAGCCATTTCCGCCCGAAGCGGGCGGCGAGGAAGCCGACCGGCGCCGTCATGATGGCGGCCGCGGTGATGTAGCTGGTCAGCACCCAGGTGACCTGGTCGGCGGTCGCGGCCAGGCCGCCCTGGATGTAGGGCAGGGCGACGTTGGCGATGGTGCTGTCCAGCGCCTGCATCAGCGTCGCCACCATGGCGCAGACGGTGATGATGCCGCGGTTCGGCACCGCGTTGGCGTGATCGTTCATCCCGCGCATTTCCTTGCCCGGTCGCGTGACTCACGCCCTCGGGCAGTCACGCTCCGGCGCGGCGCCGCGGCCGAGCCGCGGCGTCGAAGTCATACCGGTGTGCGTTTGTGTTGACACACAAGCACCCTCAGTTGCCGGCGCGGCCTCCGGCCGCTTGGCTGCGCGGCGTTTGCCGCGGCGGCCATCCGGCCGCTCAGCCTGCTTCGCAGGCTGCAAGTCAGGATCCATGCAACGCGGTATCACAACAGGTCGGAGAGCGACCGGGTGTGCCCCGTGTCGATGCTGATCTCCGTGCTCATCCCGGCGCGCAGCCGGGGCGCGTCCTCGGGCTGCTCCACCCGGATGCGGACCGGGATGCGCTGCACCACCTTCACCCAGTTGCCGCTGGCGTTCTGGGCCGGCAGCACGCTGAAGGTGTTGCCCGAGGCCGGGCTGATGCTCTCCACGGCGCCGTGGAAGGTGACGCCCGGATAGGTGTCCACCGTCACCGTCGCCGGATCGCCCGGCTTCACATAGGTAAGGTCGGTCTCCTTGGGCAGCGCGTCCACCCAGACATGGTCGGTCGAGACCAGGGCAAAGCCGGGCGTCGAGGCGGAGAGGTACTGCCCGGGCTGCAGCTGGGAAACCTGGGTCACCACGCCGTCAAAGGGGGCCTTCACCGTGGCGTGCGCCAGCTGGCGCCGCGCCTCGTCCAGCTGCGCCTTGGCCTGCAACCAGGAGGGCTGCTGCTCCACCGGGCCGCTGGCGTCGCCGTTCAGCTTGGCGAGCTGCATCTCCGCCTGGACGCGCAGCGAGGCGAGCTGCTGCTGCGCCTGCTGCAGCCCGAACCGCGCCTGGTCGTAGGAGGAGCGGGAGACGGCGTTGGTGCCGACCAGCTGGGCGTTGCGCTCGAACTGCACCTGGGCGAGCTGCACCGCGGCCTCCTGTGCCGCGACGTCGCGCAGCAGGCGCCGGTAGTCGGCCTGCATGGCCTTCAAGGTCAGCGCGGTCTGGTTCAGCTGCGCCTCGGCGCCCTGCACGGCGTAGCGGAAGGGCGCGGGGTCGAGCTCGAACAGCACCTGGCCCTGCTTCACCCGCTCGCCCTCATGCACCGCGATGCGCTGCACGATGCCGGAGACGTCGGTCGCGACCATCAGCTTGTCGGCCTGCACATAGGCGTCGTCGGTGCTGGCGTAGCGGCCGCCACTCAACCAGAAGGCGCCGGCGCCGAGGCCGACGGCGAGCAGCCCGCCCAGCATGAGGACGAGGCGGAGCCGCCGCCGGCGGCGCGGCGGGGTTGGTGGTGGGGGGGTGAGACCGGTCTCGGCCGCCGGGGCGACCCGGACGGAACCTTCGGGCATTTACACGGCCTCCTTCAGGCCGCTTCGCCTGGCGCCTCGGCCGCGGCGAGCAGGTTCGATTTCATCTTGAGCAGGGCGGCGATGGCGGCGGCGCGGTCGGCCTCGGCGAGGCCCTTGGTCGCCAGCGCGTCGAAGGTGTGGCGCGCCTCGTCGATCTCGGCGAGCACGGGGGTCGCGGCCGGGGTCAGGTGCAGCCGCCAGACCCGGCGGTCGGCCGGGTCGGCGCAGCGCTGGACCATGCCGCGGGCCTCCAGCCGGTCCACCAGGCGGCCGACGGTGATCGGCTCCACCTCCAGGATCTCGGCCAGCTCCCGCTGGGTCAGGCCGTCATGCCGGCGCAGACGGGCGAGGATCATCCACTGCGCGCGGGTCATGCCGTGCGCCCGGGCGCGCCGGTCGAACAGGGTGCGGACCAGCCGGGCGACCTCGTGCAGGACGAGGAGGAAATCCTGGTCGTAGGGAATCGTCATCGGCATGATCCTAACGCCAGTGAAGATAAGCTGCGTTAGTATCTGTGCAAGCCGGGTTATATGAAGCTTCATCCATACCATCGGGGAGGTTCAGCCCATCCAATCGCGCCGCAGGCGGGTCCGGTTCACCTGCAGCCAGAGGAGGCACAACGCGGCGGTGGCATTGCCGATCGCGTCCCTCGCCACCAGGGCGAAGGCTTCCTCCGCCGGCAGCACGCGGAGCTCAATATCCTCCTGCTCCGCCGTCAGGCCGAAGCGGCCGATGAGCCCCGGCTCCGGCAGCCGCACCCGTGCGCAGAACAATGTCGCGAGCTCATCCGTGCCGCCCTGGGCGAGCAGGAAGCCGCCCATGCGCTCCAGCCGGTCGGGCTGCAGGCCGGTCTCCTCCGCAAGCTCCCGCCGCGCCGCGACGTCCGGGGGCTCCTGCGGCTCCAGCAGGCCGGCCGGGCATTCGGTGACCACCGGATCGCAGCCGGCGGCCAGTGCCGGCAGGCGGAATTGGCGGATCAGGGCGACCCGGTCCGTCCAGGGGTCGTAGGGCAGCACCACCACCGCCCGGCCACGCCGCCACATCTCCCAGGTCAGGATGCCGGAGGTCCCGCCATCGAATCGGCGGTGGCGGAAGCGCACACGCTGCACCGGGAAGCGGCCGGACCACACCACCTCGTCGGAGAGCACCTCAAGCCCCGGCCAGGGCGGGATGGGCGGCGCGGATTTGGGCCGGTCGGGCATCGGGACTCCGTGCGGATGCTGCGGCGCAATAGGCCGCGGGCCGGACGCCGGCCAGCCCGCCCGGTTTCGCCCTGCCCGGCGGCGCCCGAAGCGCCTGGTGTCCTGCCCGCAAAGTTCGCTGCTGCAGCAGCGGACGGAGCGGACCAGCAGGCCACTGAAACAAAGGTGTCCTGCCCGCGAAGTTCGCTGCTTCAGCAGCGGACGGAGCGGACCAGCAGGCCACTGAAACAAAGGTGTCCTGCGCGCGAAGTCCACTGCTGCAGCAGCGACCGGAGCGGTGTCCGCTCGCGGAAACCACCCTGGCAGGTTGATCAGGGAGCAGATTCACGCTCCCGGGCATGCACACCCGTCCGCGATCTGCTCTAGGCTCGGCGGGAACGCCGTCGCATGAACCAAAACCCTTCCGAACCCCGCCCCGGTGCGGCCGCCCTGGCCGCGCCCGCTCCCATGCCCGCGAAGGGCGCGGTGGAGCGGCGGCGGGCCGTGCTCCTCGTCCTGGGCGCCGCCGCCTTCTGGTCGCTGGCCGCGGGCTGCGTGAAGGCGCTGGGCGGTGCGCTGCCGCTGGCCGAGGTGATCTTCTGCCGCAACCTGTTCTGCATCCCGGTGCTGCTGCCGGTGCTGTGGCGGGCCGGCGGGCTTGCGGCGCTGCGCACGCGGAACCCGGCGATGCATGCCCTGCGCACCGCCTCCGGCCTGATGGGCATGGTGGGCGCGTTCTACGGCTACGGGACGCTGCCGCTGGCACTGGTCACCGCGCTCGGCTTCACCATGCCGCTGTTCCTGACGCTGCTTTCCATCCCCGTGCTCGGAGAGCGGGTGGGGCCGCGCCGCGCCGCAGCGGTCGCGGTGGGCTTCGCCGGGGTGGTGCTGATCGCCGGGCCGGGGGGCATGCCGGGCGGCCAGCTCCCCGCAATGGCCATGGTGCTGATGGGCGCGCTCGGCTGGGCCATCTCCATGATCTCGATCCGGCTGATGGGCGACGCGGGGGAGAAGGGCGTCGCGATCGTGCTGTGGTTCGCGATCGGCGCGGCGGCAGTCTCCGGGCTTGCGGCGCTGCCGGTCTGGGTGGCGCCGACGCCCGGGCAGTGGGCGCTGCTGATCGGCACCGGGCTGATCTCCGCCTTCGGCCAACTGCTGATGACGGAAGCCTACCGGCGCGGCGAGGCGACGCTGAACGCGCCCTTCGAGTATTCGGCGATCCTGTGGACGACGGCGATCGGGGCGATCGGCTGGGCGGAGCTGCCGGACGGGTGGGATGTGGTCGGCATGCTCGTGCTGGTGGGGAGCGGGTTGTACATCTGGCGGCGGGAGTTGGTGCTGCGGGTGCGGAGGTAGCGTCAGCTTGCCCTTGAGCGACGAGAGGAACTTCCCCCGCCGGCAGCCGGCGCGCGAAGGCGCCCCGGCGGAGGGCAGCGCCGCGCTCAGCCGCCGCCGCGCGCATCGGCGACGCCCGGCTCCGGCTGCCGGTTGATCGTCCAGTCGTAGTCCAGGAAGCGCAACGTCCAGTCCGCCGGGATGGGCTCCGCCCGCCAGCGGTTGATGCAGGCGATCAGGCTGGGCGCGTGCCTCAGGAAGTCGGCCGTGTAGAACTCGAAGATGGAGGAGACCCAGACGCCCTGCCGCGCCGCGTCTGGCCGCACCTGGTAGGCGCTGTTGCAGAACTCCCGCGCCGCCGCCGCAAGCTGCGCCTCCAGCCGGTCCGGGCGGAACGCCTCCTGCGGCAGGCGCGGGCAACTGCGCACCATGCAGTTCAGCGCGAAATGCACGCGCTCCTCGCCCTGCGGGCGGATCACCTCGTCCTCCAGCCGCTTCAGGGTGATGGAGCTGCCGCCCATGGTGAAGCTCGTGTTCAGGAAGAAGCCGAAGCGCCCGACCACGCCCAGATAGTCCGGAATGCCGCGCGCGACGATGCCGTGCATGGCGAGCGCGTTGTAGGCGTTGATCCAGTAGGCGAGGCGGTCGGCCGGCGTGCGGAACAGATCGGGCCGGCTCACCGGATCGGCCGCCGCGATGCCGCGCACCACCGCATCCAGCGGCGCGGGCTCCGCCGCGATTCCGGCGAAGTCCACGCGCCCGAGGCGGTCCACGCGGCGGCGCAGCACCGCCTCCCACGCATCCAGCCAGGCGGCGTAGTCGAAGCCCTGCTGCGCGCGCAGACGGGGCGCCGCCAGCACGGCAGGACCGGCGCCGAGCAGCGTGCGGCGCGAGAGCGCGCTCATCGCACGGATCCGTGGCGGATCTCGATGCGACGCCGGCCGCGCGCCGTCTTCGCGGTCAGCACGGGCAGGCGCGGTGCCGGCAGCGCCGCGCCCGTGGCGCCGGTCAGCGGGTCCCACCAGCCCTCGGCGGTCTGCAGCGGCCGCAGGACGAAGGCGTCGCGCTTGGCGTTGTGCAGGCACATGGAGATCGGTCCCTCCGCCGTCGCCACCATGAACACGCAGGCTTCGACGCGGTCGCGGCAGAGGTGACGCGCATCCATGAAGTCGTGAATGAAGAAGGAGAGGCGAT
>DASQVL010000480.1:0-5669 GCA_035640795.1 Crenalkalicoccus sp.
ACGCTGCCCGGCACGCCCGCGCCCGCCACTGCCAGCGCGCCGCCGCCCGCCGCCCCGGCCCCCGCGCCCATTGCAGGCGCGGAGACGCTGGTCACCACCGAGGATGGCCGGCAGCTGCCGGCGCGGCTGCTGCGCAGCTACTTCGCCGCCAGCGGGCGGGAATGCCGGGAAGTGCTGCTCGGCTCCGGGCTCGAGGAACGGTCGAGCGTGATCTGCGCGCAGGACGGCGCCTGGGTGGTCTCGCCGCCGCTGCTCGGGGGAAGGTCATGACCGCCGCGCCGGGGCTCGGCGGCGCCTTCGCCATCCAGTGCCGCGTCCTCGGCGCGCTGATGCTGCGGGAGATGTCGAGCCGCTTCGGGCGGGAGAATCTCGGCTTCCTCTGGCTGTTCGCGGAACCCGCCATGCTGGGCGGCGCCATCGGCGCGCTGCACCACCTCTCCGGCCACGGCCTGCCGGGCGGGGTCAACGTCGCGGTCTTCTGGGTGCTCGGCTACATCCCCTATTACCTGTTCCGCGGCATCCTGAACCGCGCGCCGGTGGCGGTCGTCGGCAACCAGTCGCTGCTCTACCACCGCCGCGTCACGCTGCTGGACATCCTGCTCTCCCGCAACCTGCTGGAAGGGGCGGCGGTGTTCGGCGCCCTGCTGGGCTTCACCCTGCTGTTCGGCCTGGCACTCGGCGAATGGCCGCGCGACCCGCCGAAGGTGGTGATGGGCATGGCGGGCATGCTGGCGCTGGCCAATGGCTGCGCGCTGCTGATCGCGGCCGGCTCGGTCTATACGGAGCTGTTCGAGCGGCTGGTCCACCTCGCCACCTACCTGACCCTGCCGCTGCTCGGCGCCTTCTACATGGTGTTCTGGCTGCCGACGGAGCTGCAGCGCGCCGCCCTCTGGATCCCCACGGTCCACTGCTTCGAGATGCTGCGCGAAGGCCAGTTCGGCACACAGGTGCCGACCACCTGGGACGGCGTCTACCTGCTCGCCTGGATCGCCGTGCTGAACCTGTTCGGCCTCGCCGCGCTGCGCGCCGCGCGGCGGGACCTGGTGCTGTGACGCGCCATGATCCGGCTGGAAGCGCTCCGCAAGGCCTACCGCGTCCATGGCGGGATGCGGGAGGTGCTGTGCGGCATCGACGCCGAATTCCGCCCGGGGGAGGCGGTGGGCATCCTCGGCCGGAACGGCGCGGGCAAGACCACGCTGCTCCGCGTCATCGCGGGCGTGGAGCATCCGACGGAAGGCCGCGTGCATCGCGGCATGAGCGTCTCCTGGCCGCTCGGCTTCGCGGGGGCGATGCACTACAGCATCAGCGGCGCGGACAATGCCCGGTTCATCGCGCGCATCTACGGCAAGCCGATCGCCGAGACGGTCGCGTTCGTGGAGGATTTCGCCGAGCTTGGCAGCTACTTCCGCATGCCGGCGAAGACCTACTCCTCCGGCATGCTGATGCGGCTGGGCTTCGCCCTCTCCATGGCGGTGGAGTTCGACTGCTACCTGGTGGACGAGGTGATCGCGGTCGGCGACACCCGCTTCGGGGAGCGTTGCCGCCAGGCGCTGGAGGAGCGGCGCGGCCGCAGCGCCATCCTCTTCGTCTCCCACGTGCCGGACATGGTGCGCGCCTTCTGCACGACGGGCGCGGTGCTCGAGAATGGCAGGCTGACCCGCTATGACGATCTGGACGAAGCAATCGCCGCCTACCGGGCTCTCTGAGGCCGGCGCGCTTGGCGGCTGGTCGGGGCCGGTCGCGCGGCCGGCGTGGCGCGGGGGATTGCGCGCCCTGTTCGAGCGCCACCCCTTCAAGCTGCTCGTGCTGCTGCCGGCGCTGCTCGCCGGCATCTACCTGTTCGGCCTCGCCGCGCCGCAATACGAATCGGAGGCGCGCTTCCTGGTGCGCGGCCGGCAGCAGCAATCCTCCGGCGCGCTGAGCGAGGCGCTGCAGGGTGCCGGCTTCTCGCGCGCGAACGAGGAGGCGATGGGCGTGCGGGACTGGCTGCAGTCGCACGACGCCGTCGCCGCGCTGCGCGGGCAGCTCGACCTGCCGACCCTCTGGCGGCGGCCGGAGGCCGATGCGCTGGCCAGGCTCTGGTGGCCGAATCCCTCGGCGGAGAGGCTGCTCGACTATTTCCGCCGCATGGTCACCGCCGAATACGACCAGACCAGCGGCATCACCACGCTGCGCGTCCGCGCCTTCCGCGCGGAGGATGCGCAGGCGGTGGCCGATGGGCTGCTCGGCCTCGCCGAGACCCTCGTGAACCGGCTGAACCAGCGGCTGCAGGAAGACGGGCTGCTGGTGGCACGCGCCGAGGTGACGCGCGCCGAGGCGCGGCTCGCCGCGGCGCAGGACGCCGTCACCAGCTTCCGGGAGCGGGAGCGGGCGGTGGACCCGCAGCACTCCGCCTCCCTCGCACTCGAGACGGTGGCCAAGCTCGAATCCCAGCTCGCCCAGACCCGGGCCGAACTCGCCGAGGCCCAGCGCTTCACCCGCGGCGACAACCCGCGCGTGCTGCAGCTGAAGAACCGCGCGGACGGCTTGGCCGCCCAGCTGGCCGAGGAGCGGCGCCGCGTCGCCAGCAGGGACGAGGGCTTCTCCACCCAGGTCGGCGAGTATGAGCGGCTGAACATGGAGCGCGAGCTGGCGCGCACCCAGCTTGCCTCCGCCACCTCCTCGCTCGAGCGGGCGCGGGTGGAGGCGCAACGCCAGCAAATCTTCCTGCTGCGGGTGGTCGAGCCGAACCGCGCCGAATGGGCGCGCTACCCGCGCGCCGCGCTCAGCCTCCTCTACATCCTCCTCTGCCTGTCGGTGGCCTATGGCCTCGGCTGGCTGCTCGTCGCAGGGACCCGCGAGCATGCGGCCTAGCCTCCTTCTCCTGCTCGCTGCGCTCGCGCCGACGGCTGCCGGTGCGCAATTCGCCGGCCCCTACCCGACCTCCCCGCTGCAGCAGATCCAGCAGTACCGCGCGGCGCCCCTGCTCAATACGCTGACGCCCGAGGCCCGCACCATCCTGCCGGTGCCGAACCTGGTCGGGCCGGAGACCGCGACGGTGCGGCAGGGCGAGGGCACGCAGGCGGAGGTGGGGGCGACCGTCGCCACCCCGCTCGGCGAGGCGGATCGCCCGGTGACCAGCACCGCCGTCTTCGGCGCGGCGCTGTTCACCCGGGACGCCCCCGCCTCGGTCAGCGAGGCACCCAACCCGAACTATCTCATCGTCCCGGGCGACCGCGTCTCCGTCCGCATCTGGGGGGCGTTGGAGGCGGAAGCCTTCGGCCTGGTGGACCCGGCGGGCAACCTGTTCATCCAGGGCATCGGGCCGATCCACCTGGCCGGGGTGCGCGCCGGCGACCTGCAGGCGGTGGTGGAACGCGAGGTGCGCCGCGTCTACACCAGCCAGGTGCAGGTCTACGCCACCCTGCTCACCACCCAGCGTATCGGCGTCTTCGTCGCGGGCTTCGTCCGCACCCCGGGCCGCTTCGCGGGCAACGCCGCCGACAGCGTGCTGGACTTCCTGCTGCGCGCCGGCGGCGTGGATCCCTCCCGCGGCAGCTACCGCGACATCAAGGTGGAGCGCGGCGGCCGCGCCATCGCCAGCCTCGACCTCTACCGCTTCCTGCTGGAAGGCCAGCTGCCTCAGATCCGGCTGCAGGAGGGCGACACCATCGTCGTCGGCCGCCAGCGCGCCGTGGTGGGGGCCGAGGGCGCGGTGCGCAACAACTACCTGTTCGAGGTGCCGGGCCGGCTGATGACCGGGCGCGAGCTGGTGGACTATGCCCGCCCGCTGCCCGCCGCCACCAACGCCGTCATCCGCGGCACCCGGAACGGCCAGCCCTATTCGCGCTACGTCACCCTGCCCGAACTGATGGGCGTCGCGCTGGCCGACCAGGACACCGTCGCCTTCATCACCGACAGCCCGCCGCGCACCGTGCGCGTGACGGTGGAGGGCAGCCGCATCGGCCCCTCCGTGCTGGTGGTGGGCCGCGACACCCAGCTCTGCACCGCGCTCGACCACATCGCGGTGGACCCGAAGCTCGCCGATACGCGCTCGGTCTTCCTCCTGCGCCCCTCCGTCGCGCAGCAGCAGCGCCGCTCGATCGACGAGGCGCTGGACCGGCTGGAGCGGCAACTCTTCCTCGCCGTCTCTGCCACCACCGGCGTCGCCGCCATCCGCGCGAGCGAGGCGCAGCTGATCTCCACCTATATCCAGCGCGGCCGCCGCACCCGGCCGGAGGGCCGGATCGTCGTCTCGGACAGCGCCGGCCACTGCCTGCCGGTGCGGCTCGAGGATGGCGACGTCATCGTCATCCCGGAGCGGTCGCAGACCGTCCTGGTGGCCGGGGAGGTGGTGGCGCCGCGCGCCGTGGTGTGGCGTGAGGGGATGACCATCGAGGAGTTCGTGCGCTCCGCCGGCGGCTACAGCCCGCGCGGGGCGGAGAGCGCGATGATGATCCGCAAGGCGAGCGGGGAGCTGGTGTTGCAGCCGCAGGCGCCGCCGCTTCCGGGCGACGAGCTGATCGCCCTGCCGCGCCTCGATGCCAAGACCTTCCAGATCGGCAGCGACCTGCTGGGGCTGATCTACCAGATCGCGGTGGCGACCCGGATCTTCACATAGTGTCCCGATTCCGAAGGTCGCCGCCGGTGCGGCGCCCTTCGGATCGGAACACTCGCCTTCGTTTCCGGTGGCCTGCTGGTCCGCTCCGTTCGCTGCTGAAGCAGCGAACTTCGCGGGCAGGACACCTTTGTTCTCAGTGGCCTGCTGGTCCGCTCCGCTCGCTGCTGAAGCAGCGAACTTCGCGGGCAGGACACTGGCCGGCGGGCCTCGGACGGGGGAGCGGGGCGCCCTCCCCCGGGGCCGCCCGCGCTTGACGCCCCCGCGCGCACGCCGTCTCCTGTCACTGGCCCGGATCAGAGGCCAGGTGCGGGAGGAGGTCTGGATGCTGCTGACGAGGAGCACGCGGCGCGCCCTGTTGCAGGCCGCCGCATCCATGGGGCTTGCCGCGACGGTGCCGGCCGCTTCCCGCGCCCAGGGGGCGGGCGGCCCCCCGCTCCGCGTCGGCATCCTGACCGACCTTTCCGGCCCCTTCGCCGGCGCCGGCAGCCAGCCGCTCTTCTGGGGCGGGCAGATGGCGATCGAGATGTTCAACGAGCGCGGCGGCGTGGACGGGCGGAAGGTGGAGGCCGTCACTGCCGACAGCCAGAGCAAGGCGGACGTCGCGATCAACGAGGCCGAGCGGCTGCTCGGCCAGGAGGGGCTCGAGGTCGTCACCGGCATCTACTCCTCGGCCCATGCCGTGCCCCTCTCCGGCCGCTTCGAGCAGGCGCGCAAGATCATGTGGATCACCAGCGCCATCGCCACCGCCGTGCTGAAGGATAAGCACTACCGCTACATCTTCCGCCCGACCGTGCATTCCGACCAGTACGGCGAGGGCTCGGTCGCCTTCATCGAGGAGCACGCGAAGGCGAAGCTCGGCCTGGCGCCGGAGGAGGTGAAGCTCGCGGTGATCTACGAGGACGGGCCCTACGGCACCGGCGTCTCCTCCGCGATCGACGCGAATGCGAACGAGCGCAAGATGCCGGTCGTGCTGAAGGAAGGCTATTCGGCGACGGCGCCCGACCTCTCCACGCTGGTGACCAAGCTGCGCCGGGCGCGGCCCGACATCGTCTACCAGGTGGGATACAAC
>DASQVL010000481.1:0-4280 GCA_035640795.1 Crenalkalicoccus sp.
GGTCCCCATGATCGCGCCGACGGCGGGCGCGGCGCTGCTGGCGGTCGCCGGATGGCGCGCGATCCCCGCGGTGCTGGCGGGGGTCGGGACGCTGCTGCTGCTGGCGATCCTGCTGGGATTCTCGGAGACGACGACGCCGGACCCGGCGAACCGGCTGGTTCCGTCCGTCGTCGCGCGCAGCTACTTTCGGGTGCTGACCCACTCGTCCTGCCTGGGCTACATCCTGGTCAACGCCGCCGCGTTCGGGTCCTTGTTCGCCTATGTCAGCGGCTCCTCGCTGTTCCTGATCAATGTCGCCGGGCTGCGGCCGGCACAGTACGGCCTGGTATTTGCGGCGACCTCGTTCGGGATCATGGGCGGCGCCTTTCTCAACGGCTGGCTCAGCGCCCGTGGGGTTTCGCTGGACTATCCGCTGACGATCGGGCTGTCGCTGGCGACGGCATCGGCGCTGCTGCTGCTCGCGATGACGCTGGCGGGCTGGATGCCGCTCCCGCTCGTCATCCCGCTGATGATCCTCAGCTCCCTGGGGTTCGGGCTGGTCACGCCGAATGCGATGGCGGGTGCCATGCAGCCCCTGCCGGAGATCGCCGGGGCCGCCGGCGCGGCGATAGGTGGCATCCAGATGGCGGCGGGCGCCATCGCCAGCGGACTGGTGGCGGTGCTGTACGACGGGCATTCGGCGCTCTCCATGACCGCGCTGATGGCCATGTGCTCGCTGGTCGCCCTGCTCTCGTATCTGCTGCTCGCCCGCCCCGCCGTGTACGCCGCCGCGCGGCCCTGAGCGGACATGGTGTCGTCGCAGCCCGCACCGGGATGGGGCCCACCTGCACCATGTGCCCCCGCGCGCGGAGGGCCGGCTCGCGCGCGAGACCCGGCACCTCGGCCCGGCCCTGAAGCTGTTCGGGCCGGATGCCTTCCGGTGGGCGCCGCACTGGCGGCGAACTTCGGAATCGGGACGCCGCCACGTTGTTTACAGGCCAGATTCGCGCTCCCGGGCGTTCGCGCCCGGCCGCGATCTGCTCTACCCCGCCATCAGGGCGGGCAGCGTCACCTCATGTGCGGCGGCGAGTTCGGCGACCGGCAGCGCCGTGCCGTCCGGCAGCACCAGCGCCGCACTGCCGGAGCGGCCGAGGCGGCGCGCCGGGACGCCTGCGGCGGCGGCGGCTGCCAATAGCGGCGCCGCCTCGGGCACGGCCAGCACGTAGCGCGCCTGGTCCTCGCCGAACCAGAAGGCGTGTGGCGGCAGGCCGGGCTCCGCCGGCTGCAGGGTGGCGCCCACCCCGCCTGCCATCGCCATCTCGGCCACCGCGACGAGCAGCCCGCCATCGGAGACGTCGTGGCAGGCGCGCACCTCGCCCGCGAGGATCCGCGCCCGCACGAAGTCGCCGTTGCGGCGCTCCGCGGCCAGGTCCACCGGCGGCGGCGCGCCCGCCTCCTGCCCCGCAACCTCGCGCAGCCAGAGGCTCTGGCCGAGATGGCCGCGCGTCTCCCCGACCAGCACCAGATCGCAGCCGGGCGGGAGCGCGAGGCCCACCGCCTGCGCCACATCGTCCAGCACGCCGACGCCGCCGATCGCCGGGGTGGGCAGGATCGGCCGTCCCTCCGTCTCGTTGTAAAGGGAGACGTTGCCGGAGACGACCGGGAAGTCGAGCGCCCGGCAGGCCGCGGCCATGCCGCGGATGCTGGAAGCGAACTGGCCCATCACCTCCGGCTTCTCGGGGTTGCCGAAGTTCATGTTGTCGGTGATCGCCAGCGGCGTGGCGCCGACCGCGGTGAGATTGCGCCAGGCCTCGGCGACCGCCTGCGCGCCGCCGGCCTCCGGGTCCGCGGCGCAGTAGCGCGGCGTGCAGTCCGTGGTCATGGCGAGCGCGCGCGCCCCACCCTGCACCAGGCTTTCCTCGATGCGCACAACGGCAGCATCCGCCGCCCCCGGGCGCTGCGCCGTCTGGCCGCCCACCATCGCGTCATACTGATCCCAGATCCAGCGGCGGGAGCAGAGATCGGGGCTCCCGACCAGCCGCAGCAGCGCCGGCGCGAGGCCGATCGGGTCCGCCACCGCGGCGGGGTCGAGCGGCGCGGGCTTCGGCGCCTCCGTCACCGGCCGCCGGTAGAGCGGCGCCTCGCTCTCCAGCGGCGCGAGCGGGATGTCGGCCTCGACCCGGCCCTGGTGACGCACCACGATGCGGCCCGTGTCGGTCAGCCGGCCGATGACGGCGAAGTCGAGCTCCCATTTCCGGAAGATCGCCTCGGCCGCCGCCTCGGCGCCCGGGCGCAGCACCATCAGCATGCGCTCCTGGCTCTCCGACAGCATCATCTCGTAGGCGGTCATACCGCTCTCGCGCTGCGGCACGGCGTCGAGCTCGAGCTCGATCCCCATGCCGCCCTTGCCCGCCATCTCCACGCTGGAACTGGTGAGGCCCGCGGCGCCCATGTCCTGGATGGCGACGATGGCGTCGGTCGCCATCAGCTCGAGGCAGGCCTCGATCAGCAGCTTCTCCGCGAAGGGGTCGCCGATCTGCACGGTCGGCCGCTTCTCCTCCGCATCCGCGCTGAACTCCGCGGAGGCCATGGTGGCGCCGTGGATGCCGTCGCGGCCGGTCTTCGATCCCACATAGACCACCGGGTTGCCCACGCCCGTCGCCCTGGCGGTGAAGATTCGGTCGGCGCGGGCGATGCCGACCGTCATGGCGTTGACCAGCGGGTTGCCGTTGTAGGCCGGGTGGAAGTTCACCTCGCCGCCCACGGTCGGCACGCCCACGCAATTGCCGTATCCGCCGATGCCGCGCACCACCCCGTCCAGGATGCGCCGCGTCTGCGGCAGGGCGGGGTCGCCGAAGCGCAGCGCGTTCAGGTTGGCGACCGGCCGCGCCCCCATGGTGAAGACGTCGCGCAGGATGCCGCCGACGCCGGTCGCCGCGCCCTGGTAGGGCTCGATGAAGCTCGGGTGGTTGTGGCTCTCCATCTTGAAGACGGCGGCCAGCCCATCCCCGATATCGATCACGCCGGCATTCTCGCCCGGGCCCTGGATCACCCAGGGCGCCGCGGTCGGCAGCTCGCGCAGCCAGACCCGCGACGACTTGTAGGAGCAGTGCTCCGACCACATGACCGAGAAGATGCCGAGCTCGGTGAGCGAGGGCGTGCGGCCGAGAATCGCCAGCGCCCGCCCGTACTCCTCGGGCGCCAGGCCGAACTCAGTGGCGAGTTTTTCCGCGCGCGAGGGGAGGAGGGGGGTTGAGGTCACGCGGCCGGTCGTCCTCGGGCGGGAAATCTCGGATCGCAAACCCTATAGCACCGCGCCGCTTGACCGGCGCGGCCAGGCCGTGTAGTTAGCTAATTGGTTAATTAACCCATCGGTTCCGCAGCATGGGGGAGGATCGGCTCAGCATCACCCTGTCGGCCCTCGCCGACCCGACGCGGCGGGCGATCCTCGCTCGGCTGGCCAAGGGGGAAGCCTCCGTCACCGAGCTCGCCTCGCCCTTCGCCATGAGCCTGCCGGCCGTGTCCAAGCACCTGAAGGTGCTGGAGCGGGCCGGGCTGATCACCCGCGGGCGGGAGGCGCAGTGGCGGCCCTGCCGGCTCGACGCCGCGCCGCTGCGCGAGGTGGCCGGCTGGGTCGATGCCTATCGGCGCTTCTGGGACGAGAGCCTCGATCGGCTCGAGGCCTATCTCCAGGCGATCGAAGGCGAGGGAGGGACGGACGGTGGCGACGGCGCGCCAGACGAGAAGACCCGACGAGCGATGAGGAGAAAGGATCGGACATGAGCGACGACGCTTTCGTCATCACACGCACCCTCGACGCCCCGCGCGACCGGGTCTGGGACGTGTGGACCCGGCTCGAGCACCTCGAGCGCTGGTTCGGGCCAAAGGGCGTCACGCTCTTCGGCTGCAGCCTCGACCTGCGGCCGGGCGGGACCTTCCACTACGGCATGCGAGGGTCGGACGGCTTCGGCGAGCACTGGGGCCGCTGGGTGTTCCGCGAGATTGCACCGCTCGAGCGTCTCGTCTTCCTCGTCTCCTTCTCCGACGAGGCGGGCGGCATCACCCGCAATCCGTGGGACGCCGTCTGGCCGCTGCGCATGCTCTCCACCGTGATCTTCGCGGCGGAGGGGCCGCGCCGCACCACCGTCACCGTGCACTGGGAGCCGTTCGAGGCGACGGAGGCCGAGCGCGCCGCCTTCGCCGCGGGCCACGCTTCGATGCGCCAAGGCTGGGGCGGCACCCTCGAAAAGCTCGAAACCTACCTGGCAGGAGACGCGTCATGACCACGCAACCAATCGTGC
>DASQVL010000482.1:0-9401 GCA_035640795.1 Crenalkalicoccus sp.
CATGCGCCGTGGCGCCGCGCTCGAGGTGGCGGCTCGCCCCTTCCACCACCAGATGGCGTCGTCCACCACGATGCCGATAGCGAGCACCAGGGCGAACAGGGTCGAGAGGTTGATGGTGAAGCCGAGCGCGGCGATGGCGGCGAAGGCGCCGATGATGGTGACCGGCACGGTGGTCGCCGGCACCAGGGTGGCGCGCCAGTCCTGCAGGAAGACCAGGATCACCACGAGCACGAGCAGGCCGGCCTGGACGAGGGTCACGTAGACCTCATGGATGGAGGCCCGGACGAAGCCGGTGGTATCGTAGGGGACGCCGTAGACGATGCCCGCCGGGAAGCCGCGCGAGAGCTCCGCGAGCCGCGTCTTCACCCGTGCGGCGACGTCGAGCGCGTTCGCGTCCGGGAGCTGGAAGATGGCGATGCCCGCGGCGGGCCGGCCGTCGAGCTGGAAGACCTGCGAGTAGCTCTGCGCGCCGAGCTCCACCTGCGCCACGTCCCGCAGCCGGGTGACGCGCCCGCCCTGGCTCGGGTCCACCTTCACCAGGATGTCGGCGAACTCCGCCGCCTGCACCAGCCGGCCGGCGACATTCACCGTGATCTGGAAGGCCTGGTCGGCCGGCGCGGGCGGCGTGCCGGTCTGGCCGGCAGTGACCTGCGCATTCTGCTGCTGCACCGCCTGGATCACGTCATTCGGCGTCAGGCCGCGGGCCTGCAGCGCCTCGGGGTCCATCCAGACGCGCATGGCGTACTGGCCGGCGCCGATGACGTTGACATTGCCCACCCCGGGCACCCGGCTCAGCTCGTTCACCAGGTTGATGGTGGCGTAGTTGCCGAGGAAGAGGCTGTCGTAGCGCCCCTCGGGCGAGGAGAGGGTCGCGATCAGCAGGATGTCGGTGGACTTTTGCTGCACGGTGACGCCCTGCACCTGCACCGGCTGCGGCAGGGCGGCGAGCGCGCTGGAGACGCGGTTCTGCACCAGCACCTGCGCGAAGTCGAGCGCCGTGCCGATCTCGAAGGTCACGGTCAGCGTGTAGGTGCCGTCATTGGCGCTGGTGGACTGCATGTAGAGCATGCGCGGCACGCCGTTCACCTGCTGCTCGATCGGCAGGGCGACGGTCTCCATCACCGTCGTCGCGCTGGCGCCGGGATAGCGGGTGGTGACGCCGATCGTGGGCGGCACGACCTTCGGGTACTGCGCCACCGGAAGCGCCAGCATCGCCACGGCGCCGATCAGGATCATCAGCGCCGCGAGCACATTGGCGAGGACCGGCCGGTCGATGAAGCAGCGGGAGATCATCGGGGCGCGGTGCCTGCTGTCGGGGTTGCGTCGTCAGCGCGGGCTGGCGGCGAGCGCGGCCGCGGGAGGGGCGCGGCCGCCGGGTGGCGCCTCGGCGATCTCGACCGGCCGGGGCTCCACCCTGGCGCCGGGGACGGCGCGTTGCAGGCGGTTGACCACCACCTTGTCGGTGGGCTCGAGCCCCGCCTCCACCACGCGCAGCGCGCCGACCAGCGGCCCGGTGCGGATGCGGCGCTGCTGGACGATGTTGGAGGCGTCCAGCACCAGCGCGTAGCGCCCCGCCTGGTCGGTGCCGAGCGCCTGCTCGGGCACCAGGAGCGCCGTCTGCGGCGGCCCGGCCGGGATGCGCACCCGGACGAAATTGCCGGGAATCAGCTTCGGCCCGGCATTCTCGAAGACGGCGCGCAGCGTCAGCGTGCCGCTCGCCGTGTCGAATTGCGGGGCGACGTAGTCGAGCCGGCCCTTGTTGGGGAAGCCCTCCTCCGTCATCAGCGCCGCCTCCACCGGCACCTCGCCGACGTCACGGATGGTCCTGCCGCGGGAGGCGAGGATCGCGCGCAGGCGAAGCGCATCCTGCTCGCTGATGGTGAAGCTCACCCAGATGGGGTCGAGCTGCGTCAGGGTGGCGAGCTTCGTCGGCCCGCCAAGGCCGACCAGCGCACCCGGCGAGACCAGGCGCGCGGAGACGACGCCGTCGAAGGGCGCGGTCACGTGGGTGTAGCTGAGGTCGAGCTGGGCGAGCACGACGCCCGCCTGCTGGCCGGAGATGGTGGCGCGCAGGCCGTCGCGCTGCGCGCGCTGCTGGTCGATCGTGGACTGCGCGGACCAGGCCTCGCGGCCGAGCGTGACCTGCCGGGTCAGCTCGGCATCCGCCTGGACGAGCTGCGCCTGGCTGTTCGCCAGCGCCGACTGTGCCTGCTGCAGCTTCGCCTGGTACTCGGCCGGCTCGATCTGGAACAGCAGGTCGCCGCGCTTCACCGCGGCGCCGTCCTGATAGTCCACCGAGGCGAGGGTGCCGGAGACCCGGGCCATCAGGTCCACGCTGTTCACCGCGACCGCGTTGCCGGTGGCCTCAAGGTAAGGGGTGAACGGCCGCTGCAGCGGCTGCGCGACGCCGATGGCCGGCGGGGAAGGCGACGCGACCGGCTGGTTCTCCTCCCTGCAGGCGCCGGCGAGGGCGGCGAGCAGGAGCACACAGGGCCAGCGGAGGGGTGGTCCGCGGTTCCATGCCGCCAGCGAGGTCGGGGTCGCGGATCGCCTGCGCCACGCACAGTGGTCCATGAATCCCCCCCGGGGGCGCGATGCCCCCGCTGCGCTCTGCGGCGCGGTCCCGCCAGCTTAGAACTGCCACAAAATGACGCGCAAGCGTCATCGGGCGCACGCCGGCCGGAAGGCGGCGCGCCACGCGATCCACCTCACCTCCCGGGCGGTCCGGAAGGCCGACCCCTTTCCTCATCCATCTCGGGTCGCGTAACGGCGGCTTGCGGGTCCCCGTGGACGTCCGGGCGCCTGACGCCTACAGCAGTTCGCGGAAGGGCGTAAACGCCCGGGAGCCTGATTCCGCTCCACAAACAAGCTCTAGCGTCCGGCAAACGCTTCGGGAGAGAACGCCATGCGCAGCGCCGTCATCGTCTCCACCGCCCGCACGCCGATCGGCCGCGCCTATCGCGGCGCCTTCAACGACACCAGCGCCCCGGCCCTCGGCGGGCACGTCATCGCCGCCGCCGTCGCCCGCGCCGGCATCGAACCGGGCGAGGTGGAGGACGTCGTGCTCGGCGCCGCCCTGCAGCAGGGCAGCACCGGGTCCAACTTCGCTCGCCAATGCGCGCTGCGCGCCGGCCTGCCGGAGACCGTGCCGGGCATGAGCCTCGACCGGCAATGCTCCTCCGGCCTCATGGGCATCGCCACCGCCGCCAAGCAGGTGATCGACGACGGCATGCAGATCACGGTCGGCGGAGGCCTGGAATCCATCTCTCTCGTGCAGAACGAGAAGATGAACCGCCACCGCGCCCGCGACCCCTGGCTCGATGAGCGCATCCCGCAGATCTACATGACCATGCTGGAAACGGCGGAGATCGTCGCCGATCGCTACGGCGTGAGCCGCGAGGCGCAGGACGAGTACGCGCTGCGCTCCCAGCAGCGCACGGCCGCCGCGCAGCAGGCCGGCCGCTTCGACGACGAGGTCGTCCCCATGGCCTCCACCATGCTGGTGGTGGACAAGGCGACGAACGAGGCGACGCCGAAGCAGGTGAAGCTGACGCGGGACGAGGGCAACCGCCCGGACACCACGCCGGAAGGGCTCGCCGCGCTCAAGCCCGTCTTCAAGGACGGCCAGCGGGTGAAGGAAGGCCGCTTCATCACGGCCGGCAACGCCTCCCAGCTCTCGGACGGCGCGGCGGCCTGCGTGGTGATGGAGGAGGCCGAGGCCTCCCGCCGCGGCCTGCACCCCTTGGGCATCTACCGCGGCATGGCGGTCGCCGGCTGCGACCCCGCGGAGATGGGCATCGGCCCGGTCTTCGCCGTGCCGAAGCTGCTGCAGAAGCACGGGCTGAAGATGGACGACATCGGCCTCTGGGAGCTCAACGAGGCCTTCGCCTGCCAGGTGATCCACTGCCGCGACCGCCTGGGCATCCCCGATGACCGGCTGAACGTGGATGGCGGCGCCATCGCCGTCGGCCACCCCTATGGGATGAGCGGCGCGCGCATGACCATGCATGCGCTGATCGAGGGCAAGCGCCGCGGGGCGAAATATGTGGTGGTGACCATGTGCATCGGCGGTGGCCAGGGCGCCGCCGGGCTGTTCGAGGTCGCCTGACGCCTCAGCGACCGGCCGGCTGCATGTCCTGGGCGCTGATCTCGGCGAGCAGCGTCCAGACCCGGTCGGGGTCCATGCGCGTCTCCGGGTCGTTGAGCAGCCGGTCCAGCTCGGCCAGCTTCGTCTCGAATTCGCGCTCCGTCATCGTCCTACTCCTGCGCCCGGGCGTGGCTGCCGAGCGGCAGCGGCACGCCCAGGGTGAGCGGCAGAACGTGCCAGGCCAGCGGCGGTTGCGCGGCGGTCAGACGGAAGACGTAATGGCCGGCGCCAGGCCGGGGTGCTTCGCCTGGGGGTGCGCCGGGTTGCGGAAGCGCAGCTCGCCCTCCGCCGCCGCATCGGGCGGCGCGCAGCCGAACAGCTCCATCCGCGTGGCGCAGGAGACGGCGACGGCGGGCCGCGCGGGCGGGGTCATGAGGAACCGGCGCACCGCCCCCTCCAGCTCCAGCTGCTCGCGCAGCGCGCGCCACTCGGTGCGGTCCAGGTCCTCGAGGAACAGGGCGAGGATGCCGGGCCGCGTGCCGGACAGCCGCGTTTCCGCCGCCAGCGCCAGGTGCCGGCAGGCGGCCGCCGCGATCTCGTTCTCCCGCCCCGCCCGGGCGGCCATGACGAAGACACTTCCGCTGCCGGGATCGGTGGTGACGGCGAGGTGCGCCTCCGGCCCGAACTGCGCGCGCAGCCGCGCCGGCAGCCCGGCCGCCGCGCGCTCCTGCGCCAGCGCGCCGGCCAGCACCAGGGGGTCGAGCTTCAGCACGGCCTGCGCCCCGGCATCCTGCCGCCGCTCCGCCAGCAGCAGGGCTGAAATGCGCTGGTGCAGCTGGGCGAGGTCGTCCGGCCCGCTCAGCCCCTCCGGCAGGGTCAGCTTCAGCAGGTAGCGGCCGGGATGCGCGGCGAGCCAGGTCTGCAGCTCCGGATGGATGCGATCCACCAGCGCGCACCAGTCGCCACGATGCACCCGGCGGCCTTCCTCGGCGGAGACGGTCTCGCAGACCACCTCGGCCACCGCCTCGCCGCGCGCGATCAACAGGTCGTGCGGCGTCCCCTCGGCGAGGCCGGTGAAGCGCACCCCGAAGCCGCGCGCCGTCAGGCCGGAGGCGGTGCGCAGCAGGTGGAACAGCGGGATCAGCGTCGCCTCGCCGGTCAGCCCTTCCAGCACCAGCTCGCGCAGCCGGGCGCGCGGGCCGGCCGGCAGGCTGGCGGCCAGCCGCACGGCTTCCTGCGCGTAGCGGCAGAGGCGGCGTTCGGCGGGGCTGGCCTGCGCCAGCGCCTTGCCATCGCACAGCCGGGCGAGTGCCAGTTCCAGCGCGTGCCGCGCCAGCACCGCGCGGCCCGAGAGGGAGTGCGGCACCGCGCGGGCGCCGAGATCGGCCACGCGCGCCCACCAGGCCCGCTTGCCGCAGAGTGCCAGGAAGTCCTCGAGCGAGCCGGCGGGCATCTGCGGATCGGGCGGCATGGGTCGCACTTCAGTTGGCAGGCAGGCTCTTGCCTAAACCGGCTTGCCGCGCTGCCGTCAAGCGCGGCGAGGTGACGTCGCGCCGCGGCATGTCCCCCCGGCAAGGACCAGGACGGAACCCGGCAAGCCGATCCCCGGGGCCGCGCCGCGGCTCCCGCGCGGCTCCGTCCGGGCCGGCGCCACGGTCCCGATCCCGAATTTCGCCGGCAGCACGGCGCCCTTCGGACCAGAACACGGCCCCTTGTGTTCAGTGGGCTCTGATCCGCCGCGTCCGCTGCCGAGGCAGCGGACGCGGCGGCAGGAGACTAGCGGAGCGCGACGGCCGCGCCGGCGACATCCTGCGTCGCCGGCGCCGCGTGGGTGGCGGCGGCCGGCTGCTCCACGGCGTTGCGGCCCCAGGGAATGCGCGCCCAGGCGCGCTCATGCAGATAGAACAGGGTGATCTTGGTCAGCACTTCGGTGCCGGCGATGCTGCCCGCCAGCGCAACCCGGCCGGTGATCAGCCAGCTCAGGATGAAGGTGTCCACCGTGCCGGTGGCGCGCCAGCTCACCGCCTTGGCGATGCTGCGGGCATGCGATTCAGCCATTTCGCCCCCCTCACTCCCTGCGCGAGGTCAGGTGCCTCGCCCCGCGCTCACGTTGCGGGGAAGACATACCAAGTTATTGGGCGTGAGTTGGATGACAATGCGTTAATCCTACTGGATTAGGGGAAAAAGGCTAGTTGCGCGGCAACCGCCGCGTCAGGGGCGCCTCCGGCACCTGCGCGCGGTGCCGCAGCAGGTGGTCCGCCAGCACCAGGGCGAGCATCGCCTCCCCCACCGGCACGGCGCGGATGCCAACACAGGGGTCGTGCCGGCCCCGCGTCGTCACCTCGACCTCCTGCCCCAGGCGGTCCACCGCCTGGCGGGGTGTCAGTATCGAGGAGGTGGGCTTCACCGCGAAGCGTGCGACGATCGGCTCGCCGGTGGAGATGCCGCCCAGGATGCCGCCTGCGTGGTTCGAGAGGAAGCGCACCGTGCCGTCCGGGCCGATGCGCATCTCGTCGGCATTCGCCTCGCCGGACAGGGCGGCGGCGGCGAAGCCATCGCCGATTTCCACCCCCTTCACTGCGTTGATGCCCATCAGCGCCGCGGCGATCTCCGCATCCAGCTTGCCGTAGACCGGCGCGCCGAGGCCGGGGGGGACGCCTTCCGCCACCACTTCGATCACCGCGCCGACCGAGGAGCCCTGCTTGCGCACCTCGGCGAGCATCGCCTCCCACCGCGCGGCCGCCGCGCGGTCGGGGCAGAAGAAGAGGTTCTCGTTCACCGCCGCCCAGTCCCAGGCGGCACGGTCCACCCGGTCCGCGCCCATCTGCACCAGCGCACCGCGGATCACGACACCCGCGCCCAGCACCTTGCGCGCGATGGCGCCGGCGGCGACGCGCATCGCGGTTTCACGGGCCGAGGAACGCCCGCCGCCGCGATGGTCGCGGATACCGTATTTCAGCTCATAGGTCAGGTCGGCATGGCCCGGGCGGAAGCGGTCCCGGATCTCCCCGTAATCCCTGCTGCGCTGGTCCTGGTTCTCGATGACCAGGGCGACCGGCGTGCCCGTGGTCATTCCCTCGAACACGCCGGAGAGGATGCGGACCTGGTCGGGCTCCTGCCGCTGTGTCACGAACTTCGACTGGCCGGGGCGGCGGCGGTCGAGGTAGGGCTGGATGTCGGCCTCGGAGAGGGCGATGCGCGGCGGGCAGCCATCCACCGCGCAGCCGATGGCGGGGCCGTGGCTCTCGCCCCAGGTCGTCATGCGGAACAGATGGCCGAAGCTGTTGTGGGACATGGGACGCCCCCCCGCGAAATCAGTCCTTCGCCACGGCGATGTCCGGCGCGTCCGGATGCTTCATGCCGACGATGTGGTAGCCGCAATCCACGTGGTGCACCTCCCCCGTGACCCCGGCGCTGAGGCCCGAGAGCAGGTAGAGCGCGGCACCCCCGACCTCCTCGATCGTCACGTTCCGGCGCATCGGGCTGTTGAGCTGGTTCCACCTCAGGATGTAGCGGAAGTCGCCGATGCCGCTCGCCGCCAGCGTCCTGATGGGGCCGGCGCTGATCGCGTTCACCCGGATGCCGTCCGTGCCGAGATCGGCCGCGAGGTAGCGCACCGAGGCCTCGAGCGCCGCCTTGGCGACGCCCATGACGTTGTAGTGCGGCATCACCCGCTCGGCGCCGAGATAGGTGAGCGTCAGCAGCGACCCGCCCGGGCCCATCAGCGGCACCGCCCGCCGGCAGACCGAGACGAAGGAATAGCAGGAGACGTCGAGCGCCTGCTGGAAGGCCTCCCGCGGCGTGTCCAGGTAGCGGCCGCGCAGGTACTGCTTGTCGGCGAAGCCGATGGCGTGGACGAGGAAGTCCAGCCGGCCCCAGGTTTCGGCCAGCGCCGCGAAGGCGGCGTCCACCGTCGCGTCCTCCGTCACGTCGCAGGGCAGCAGGATGTCGCTGCCGAGGCTCGCGGCGAGCGGGCGGACGCGCTTTTCCAGCGCCTCTCCCTGATAGGTGAAGGCGAGCTCGGCGCCCTGCGCGGCGACGGCGCGGGCCACGCCCCAGGCGAGCGAGCGTTCATTCGCCAGGCCCATGATCAGGCCACGCCGCCCCGCCATCAGCGTGCCGGCAGGCGGGGCGGGGGACGCGGCGTCGTTCATTCTTCGTGGGACCGGCTGGTTGCGGTGGTCCGGGTCACGTGGCACATGCGGGAAGGCCGGGCAAGGGTCCGCGCCCGGGAGCTTGGGCATGGACAAGAGCAGCGATCCGCTCGCGCGCTTCGAGGCCTGGCTGGCCGAGGCCGCCGTCAGCGAGCCCGACGACCCGACCGCCGTCTGCCTGGCCACCGCCACGCCGGATGGCCGGCCTTCTGCCCGCATGGTGCTGCTGAAGGGCGTGGATGCGCGCGGCTTCGTCTTCTATACCAACCTCGAAAGCCGCAAGGGGCAGGAGCTGGTGGCCAACCCGCATGCCGCGCTCTGCTTCCACTGGAAGACGTTGCAGCGCAGCGTGCGTGTCGAGGGTCCGGTGGAGCGCGTCTCCGACACCGATGCCGACGCCTATTTCGCGAGCCGCGCGCGCGGCTCCCGCATCGGCGCCTGGGCCAGCCGGCAGTCGCGCCCGCTGGAGGGTCGCTTCGCCCTGGAACGCGCGGTCGCCGAGTACACCATGAGGTTCGGCATCGGCGAGATCCCGCGCCCGCCCTTCTGGTCCGGCTTCCGCGTGATCCCGGAGCGCATCGAGTTCTGGCGCAACATGGCCTTCCGCCTGCACGAGCGCGAGGTCTTCCATCGGGAGGGTGAGGGCTGGCGGACCGAGGCGCTCTACCCCTGAGGCGTCGGTGATCCCGCCGGAGCAGGCCGAAGCGGCAGCATTGCTGCGGCGGCTCTCGGGTGCCGATCCGCTGGAGACGCACATCTCCGCCGTCTTCGTCGGGCGCGATACGGCCTGGAAGCTGCGCAAGGCGGTGGCGCTCGGCTTCCTCGACTTCACCGGCCTCGCGGCGCGGGAGCGCTTCGCGCGGCGGGAGCTCGAGTTGAACGCGCCGCATGCGCCGGGCCTCTACCGCGACGTTCTGCCGGTGACGCGCGGGCCGGAGGGCGCGCTGGCCCTGGGCGGCGCGGGTGCGGCGGTGGAATGGGTGCTGCGCATGGCGCCCCTGCCGCCGGAGGCCTTTCTGGACGTGGTCGCGGACCGTGGCGGGCTGACGCCGACGCTGCTGGACGCGACCGCCGATGCGGTCGCCGCCATGCATGCGGCGCTGCCGCCCCTTGCCGGCCAGGACTCGCCCGCCGCCATGGCCGCCATCATCGCCGGCAAC
>DASQVL010000483.1:0-4695 GCA_035640795.1 Crenalkalicoccus sp.
GCGCGACCCGCTGCGTGCCCTGGTCTTCCACGCCTCGGACCGCGCGGTGCGCCGCGTGCTGGTGGGCGGCGAGACAGTCTGGGCGGAGGGCCGGCCGACACGGCTGGACGTGACGGAAGCGGCGGGCCTCCTGGCAGAGAGCCAGGCCCGCATGCTGCGCGACGCCGGCCGGCTGGACTATGCCGGCCGCAGCGGCGACGTCATCGCGCCGCTCTCCCTTCCCGTCATGTGATCCCGCCTTGCGTAAATCCTGATTTGCAGCCTGCGAAGCAGGCTGAGCGGCCGAATGGCAGCCGCGGCAAATGCCGCGCAGCCAAGCGGCCGGAGGCCGCGCCGGCGCCTGAGGACGTTTGTGTGTCAACACAAACGCACGCCGGTATGATACCGCCCTGCGTAAATCCTGACTTGCAGCCTGGGACCGAGACCCCGCGCGCTACCGCGCCCCCGCCATCTCCCGGTACACGAACCCCTCCCCCGCCGAAGCCGCCTCCGCGATCGCCTCCGCCAGCACGCCATGATGCGGCGACAGCGCGCAGGCCGGGTCCGTCGCCGCGGCGTCGCCCAGCAGGGCGAAGGCCTGGCAGCGGCAACCGCCCCAATCCTCCTCGCGGTGCGCGCAGCCGCGGCAGGGCTCCGGCATCCAATCGGTCCCGCGGAAGCGGTTGAAGGCGGCGGAATCGTTCCAGGCTTCGCGCAGCGAGACCTCCCGCAGATCCGGGAAGTCGAAGCCCGGCAGGCCCTCCGCCGCGTGGCAGGGCAGCGCCCGCCCGGCCGGCGAGACGGCGATGAACTGCCGCCCCCAGCCGCCCATGCAGGGCTTCGGCCGCTGCGCGTGATAGTCGGGCACGACGTAGTCGATCACCAGCCGCCCGCGCAGCTCTGCCCGCGCCCGCTCCACCACCGCGGTCGCCGCGTCCAGCTGCGCGCGAGTTGGCAGCAACGCCGCGCGGTTGCGGAAGGCCCAGCCATGGTACTGGACATGCGCCACCTCGATCCGCCCGCAGCCAAGCTCGAGTGCAAGCGCGATCAGCCGCGGCAGCCGGTCCAGGTTCTGCCGGTGCACCACGGCGTTCAGCGTCAGCGGCAGCCCGGCCTCCCGCACCAGGCGGGCGAAGGCGAGCTTCTTCGCATGCCCGCCGGTGAGGCCGCCGATGCGGTCGGCCGAAGCCGCCTCGGCGTCCTGCACGGAAAGCTGCACGTGATCCAGGCCCGCCGCGACCAGCGGCGCGAGCCGCGCAGCATCGGTCAGCACGCCGGAAGTGATGAGGTTGGTATAGAGCCCGGCTTCCACCGCCAGGGCCACGATCTGCGGCAGGTCGCGGCGTGCCGTGGGCTCGCCGCCCGAAAGATGCACCTGCAGCACGCCAAGCGCGGCGGCCTCGCGGAAGATCCGGCCCCAGCTGGCGGCGTCCAGCTCGGCGGAGGCGCGCGCAAGCTCCAGCGGGTTGGAGCAGTAGGGGCAGCGCAGCGGACAGCGATGCGTGAGTTCGGCCAGCAGGCCAAGCGGCGCCGGGGCCGCATCACCCGGCATGGAGCGCCTCACCCGGCACGGGCCTCACCCGGTATGGGAAAGGCGGAAGCCGCCGCGGGCCTGCCCGCGACGGCCGCCGGTCAGACGGTCGCGAGCGCGTAGCCGTTGATCTCGAGGGCCAGGCAGATCTCGGTAACGCGGGGCTTCTTCCAGGACATCGGGTTTCCTCCTTGAAGACCACCGGGCGGGCCGCCCGGACCAGACAGCTATAGCGTGTAGCCGGGCCGCCGAGCAAATGGCCTCGCCTCCGGGTCAGTGGACGAGGATCGGGCGGATGCTCCCCCGCTCCCCCGCCGCTCCATCGGCGCGGGACGCAGCCTGTCCGCGCCGGGCGGCTTGTGGAAGACGCTCCGGAAACGCGTCGGGCGGCCGGCGATTTCCCCTGGGGGGCTTTCCCTGAGCGCGCGGGAGGGGCGGCATGCGAGGCACGCGGCGGCAGGCGCTGGGCGCGGCGGCGGCGTTGCTCGGCGCGCGGCGGGGGCGGGCGCAGGCGGCACTGGCGCTGGGCGCGAGCGCCCGGCCGGGCCCCGCCTTCCGCGCCGCCGACTTCGCCATGGTCGGCGTGTTCGACGCGGACTGGCTTGCGACGCCGCTCTACGCCCGCGTGCTGGACATGATGGCCGCCTCCTCCCCCGCCGGCTTCGCCGCGCTGCGCTGCTTCGGCATCCTGAATGCCGGAGTGCGCGAGAACGTCGTCCCGGTGGAGAGCGGCGGCACCTGGCCCGCCCTCGATGCGCCGATGGATTTCGCGGCGAGCCTCGCGGCGCTGGAGGCGCTGGTCGCGCGCGGCATCACGCCCTTCCTCGCGCTCACCTTCTTCCCTGCCGCCGTGTCCCCCTCGCCGATCGAGCCGCCGCCGGATTTCGCAGCCTGGCAGCGCCTGGTCGCGGGCTTCCTGGATGCCGCCGTCGCGCGCTTCGGCGCGGCTGCCGTCGCTTCATGGTGGCTCGAGGTCTGGAACGAGCCGAACATGCCGCCCTTCTGGCGCGGCAGCTTCGGCCGCTACCTCGATCTCTACCGCGCGACGGCGGCGGCGGTGGCGCGCAGCGGCCATCGCGTGCGCCTCGGCGGCCCCGCCATCGCCTGGGTGCCGCAGGAAGGCCCGTCGCTGATGCGCCGCTTCCTGGAATTCCTGCGCGACGAGCCGGAAATGCCCTGCGCCTTCCTCTCCTACCACCGCAAGGGCATCTGGGTGACGGAGGAGACCGAGCCGCGCATCGGGCGCCTGGCCGAGGCGGCGGAGTTCACCGCGGAGGAAGCACTGCGCCTGGTCCCGGAGCGCTGCCGCGATCTCGCCATCGTGAACAACGAGGCCGACATGAAGGTCGGCTTCGACGCGCCCTACGAACCCCGCATGTCGGAACGCTTCCCGGCCTGGCTCGCCGCCGTCGCGGCGACGCATGCCGCGCTCTCCGCGCGCTACGAGGGTCGCGGCCTGCGCTTCCTGGCAGCCGCGGACAATGCGAACCAGCACCTGGTGCGCGCCCCCTTCGACGGCAGGCGCGCCCTGCTGACGCGCAGCGATGCCTCCCCGCTCGACCTGATCAAGCTGCCGGTCTTCGGCTTCTACGAGATGCTGCGCCTGCTGGGCGACCGGCTGGGCAAGGCGGAAGCGCCGGCGCGCGACGATCTGTTCCATCTGGTCACGGTCGGCGAGGGGCGCATCGCCGCGCTGCTCGCCCGCCATCCGCCGGCGCCGGGCGGCGCGCCGCTGACCCTCGCCTACACGCTGCGCGACATCCCCTGGCCGATGGTGAACCTCGCCGTCTTCCGGCTGGATGCGACACATGGCAACGCCTTCGCCGCCGCCGGGCGCCGCATGCCGGCCGCGGTGCCGCCGGCCGAGGCGGCGCGGCTGCGCGCGGTGGCGGAGCTTGGCGCCGATCCGCCGTTGCGGAGCGGCCTCGCCGTGCCGGACGGAAGCCTGCGTCTCGACCTGACGCTCGACCCCTACGCCACCCTGCTGGTCTGGGTGACGCCGCAGGACCCGGCGCCGCCGGCCGCGCCGCGATGGCTGGAGGCGCGGGCGGAGGATGGCAGGGTCCTGCTCCGCTGGACGCCGGATGGGACGCCCGGCTTCTGGTCCTTCGAGGTCGCGCGGCTGGACGCCGCCGGCACCGCGCAACCCATCGCGCCGGTGCCGCTGAGGGCCGCGAGCTGGGTGGACACGGCGCAGGAGCCGGGCCCCTGGCGCTACACGGTGCGCGCCCGCTCCGCCTCCGGCATGGCCGGGCCCGTCGCGGTCAGCGATCCGGTCACGTCTCGGGCGTGACCCGTTGGGGCCGGGCGCGCCGGACAGCGCCGGTCACGGTACGGCGCCGCCGCGCAGCGCCGCGATGGCGCGGTCATAGGGCGGCTGGCCGAAGATGGCGGAGCCCGCCACCAGCACCTCCGCACCGGCGGCGAGCGCGAGCGGCGCGGTCTCCGCGGTGATGCCGCCATCCACCTCCAGCCTTATGTCGCGGCTGCCGATCATCTGCCGCAGGCGCCGCACCTTCTCCATCATGCCGGGCAGGAAGCGCTGGCCGCCGAAGCCGGGGTTCACCGTCATCACCAGCACCAGGTCCACCGCATCCAGCACATAGGCGAGCGCGCTTTCCGGTGTTGCCGGGTTCAGCGCGACGCCGGCGCGCCTGTCCAGGGCCCGCACGGCTTGCAACGTGCGGTCGAGATGCGGCGTCGCCTCCACATGCACGGTCAGGCGGTCGGCGCCGGCGCGGGCGAAGGCCTCCAGATACGGATCCACCGGGGAGATCATCAGGTGGGTGTCGAAGCACCGGCCGGTGACCGGCCGCAGCGCACGCACCACCTCCGGCCCGTAGCTGATGTTGGGTACGAAATGGCCGTCCATGATGTCGAGATGGATCCAATCGGCACCGGCGGCCTCGACGGCGCGCACCTCCTCGGCCAGGCGGCCGAAATCGGCGGCGAGGATGGAGGGGGCGATCAGCGGGCCCATCGGGCGGCCTCCGCGTCGTCGGTCAGGGCGCAGCCATAGCGGCGCCTCGCGCCCGCGTCATCGGCCCGTCAACAGGCCGCGACGCGGGCGGTGGAGGCACGTGCGCCGGCGGGCGGCGCGGGCGCGGGCCGTCGCCGCTTCGACTGGCGCGACTACATAACGCGCTGGGACGAGCTCCACCGGCGCCTGATCGCGGCCGGGGCCG